>JADLDF010000344.1 GCA_020846815.1 Gammaproteobacteria bacterium
ATTGCTACGTGGGCGTGAGCTCGGGATCGGTGCTCGCCGCCTGTCTCGCCAACGGCCTGGACACGCGCGAGCTGGTGCGCCTGTTCATCGCCGAGGAGGCGGACTCGAAGCACGTGCGGGCGCTGCGTCCCGACGTGCTGTTCACGCCGGCGCTCGGCGAATATGCATGGCGGCTGGCGCGCCTGCCGGGGCTGGTGCTGGAGGGGCTGCTGCAGGTGCTGAAGCGGCCGTTCACCGGCGAGTTCGCCGGCGCGCTGCTGCCGATCACGCAGAGCCTGCCGGCGGGCCTGTTCGACAACGCCCGCTTCGAGCGCTTCCTGCGCGAGGAGTTCACGCGCCGTGGACGCAGCAATCGCTTCGATCGTCTCGGCACGCGGCTCTACGTGGTTGCGACCAACCTCGATACCGGCGAGGCCGTGGTTTTCGGTCGCGGGCGCCTGCGTACCGTGCCGATCTCCAAGGCGGTGCAGGCCAGCACCGCACTGCCGGGGTTGTATCGGCCGGTCAGGATCGGCAGGGCGAACTACGTCGATGGCGCACTGCGCCGCACCATGCATGCTTCGCTGGCGCTCGATGCGGGCGACGATCTGGTGTTCTGCATCAATCCGCTCGTGGCCTTTGCCGGCACCGGCCGGGCGCGCGGCACGGATCTCGCGAGCCGCGGCCTGCCGACCGTGCTGAGCCAGACCTTCCGCACGCTGATCCAGTCGCGCATGCAGGTGGGAATGGCGGACTATCCGGAAGAGTATCCGGGTTCCGACATCCTGCTGTTCGAGCCGGACCGCGACGACGAGACCATGTTCTTCCTGAACCTGTTCAAGTACCGCGATCGCGAGCGTCTCACCGAGCATGCCTACCAGCGCACGCGAGCCGACCTGCGGCGCGCGGGCGCGCCGCTCGAGCGGCTGCTGGCGCGCCACGGCCTGCAGCTCGATCGCCGCGTGCTGCGCGAGCGCCGGCAACTGCTGGCGGTCACGCCCGGCCGGGCGCCGGGCCGCGCGCGGGGCCGCTGATGCTCGCGCTCGTGCTGCTCGCGCTGGAGTGCCTGGAGGTCGGCCTGCTGCTCGGCGTCGCATCGTGGGCGGCCGATGCGGGGCTCGGCGTCGTCGGTGCGCTGGCACTCGTCGTGGCGCTGGCATTCGCCTGGCGCTCGCTGCTGGTGCTCGCGAGCCATGTCGCGAGCGGATCGGGATGGCCGGGCTGGCGCCTCTGGCTCGACGAGACGACGGCCTTCACTCTCGCTTATGTCGCGATGACGGTCGAGCCGCTGCGGTACGGCGGCCGGAGCAGGCGCGGTGGTGAGGCGGCGGGTTGCGCTATCGCTCCTGCCGCCGGCCCGCGGCTCGTGCTGCTGCACGGCTGGTGCTGCAATGCCGGAGTCTGGCAGACATTGCGCGCGGTCTGGCTGCGGCAGTGCGCCGCGCCGCCGCCGATCGCGGTCACGCTGACACCGGTGTTCGGCGACATCGACCGGATGTGCCGCAACCTGTCCCGGCAGCTCGCGCCACTGCTGGCGCGGCGCGAGCCGCTGGTGCTGGTGGCCCATAGCATGGGAGGTCTGGTCGCGCGGCGCTGGCTGCAACAGGATGCGGCGGCGGCACGGCTCGTCGTGGGGTTGCTGACGGTCGGCACGCCACACGCCGGTACGCGGCTGGCGCGCCTCGGGCCCGGACGCGCCGCGACGCAGATGCGGCCCGGCAGCGACTGGCTCGCGGCGCTCGCCGCCATGGGACCTTCGTGCCCGGTGTGCTGCGTCTGGAGCGACACCGACGGCTTCGTCGCGCCCGCCCGCTCGGCTCTGCTGCCGCATGCCGCGAGCGTGGCGCTGCACGGCCGTGGGCATTTCGGCCTGCTGCGCGATGCGCAGCTGCCGCCGCTGGTGATGGACTGGCTGGCACGCTGTGCTTCACCGACAGCCGCGCTCCAGCCGGCATCCGCGATCGCACCACAGTCGCTGTCCATGCTTGTGCCGCAGTCGGTATGCACCCTCGCACCACTGCCGGCGCGCACGGCTGGATCGCAGGTGCCGGTGGGCTGATGGACGCACGCGACGCCTGCCTCGACTCGCTCGCCGCCGCGCTCGCACGTCTCGAGCGGGCGCAGCGCCGCGCCGTCGCGCCGGCACTGCGACAGCGCCTGCACCTGCTGCGCGACTGGCAGGCGCAGCGGCTCGCCACCGAATACGCAGACCAGCGCGAATACCCGCGGCGGCGCGACGCGGTCGGGTTCTTCCTCGACGACGTGTACGGCGCGCGCGACTTCGCCGAGCGCGACGTGCAGTTCGCACGCGCGCTCCACCGGCTGCGAGCGATGCTGCCGATGCCGGCGCTGCAGGCGCTGCGCGACGCGGTCGAGCTGCAGGCGTTGACGCTCGAGCTGGACGCCGCACTCGCAGCCTGTCTCGACGAGGCGGCGGCGCTCGACGCCTCGGCCTACGCGGATGCCTATCGCGAGGTCGGACGCTACGCGGATCGCGACCGGCAGATCGATCTCGCGCTCGAGATCGGTGCGCGTCTGCGGCACCTGACCGCGCACCCGACGATCGAGCTGATGCTGCGCCTCGCGGCCACGCCGGCGCGTCTGGCGGGCTATGGCGCGCTGCAGGGTTTCATCGAGCGCGGCTACGCGGCCTTCCGTCGCCTGGGCCCGGAAGCGGCTGCGTTCCTCGATACGATTGCGGCGCGCGAGCGCGCCTTCCTCGCACGAGTCGCTGCCACGGGCGTGACGGCCGATGGCGAAGACGTCGAGCGGACCGGTGCACGCCCTGGTGAAAGGGCCGTTGCAGAGAGCGGCGATGCAGCCGCAGGCGAGGCAGGCGGCGGTGTCTGAGCGCGGCGACGAATTCGACTATGTGATCGTTGGCGGCGGGTCCGCAGGTTGCGTGCTCGCCAGCCGCCTCTCCGCCGATCCGACGGTGCGCGTGCTGCTGCTGGAGGCCGGGCCGCGCGACCGCAACCCGCTGATCCATATGCCGGCCGGCATCGCGCGGCTCGTGGATCACCCGGTGTTCGACTGGCGCTACTTCACCGAGCCCGAGCCGCAGCTCGGCGGTCGCCGGCTCTACTGGCCGCGCGGCCGCGTGCTCGGCGGCTCGAGCTCGATCAACGCCATGTGCTACACGCGTGGCCAGCCCGAGGACTACGACGAGTGGGCCGCGCTCGGCAACCCGGGCTGGGATTTCGCGAGCGTGCTGCCGTATTTCCGCCGTGCCGAGCATTCCTACCGCGGCGCGGGGCCGTTCCACGGCGCGTCCGGGCCGCTGTGGGTCTCGGCAGCGCGCCAGCGTCACGCGCTCAGCGCGACCTTCGTCGCGGCAGCGATCGAGCGCGGCCAGCGGGCCTGCGACGATTTCAACGGCGCGCGGCAGGAGGGTGTCGGCTTCTACGACGTCACGCAGCGCGACGGCCGCCGCTGCTCGGCCGCTGCGGCTTATCTGCATCCCGTGCTTTCCCGGCCGAATCTCGCGGTGCGGCCGTTGCATCGCGCCTTGCGCGTGTGCTTCGAGGGTCGGCGTGCCAGCGGCGTCGAGTACCAGCGTCGCGGCCGCCGGCAGCGCGTGCGCGCAGCGCGCGAGGTGCTGTTGTGCGGCGGCGCCATCGGCTCGCCGCAACTGCTGATGCTGTCCGGCATCGGCGATGCGCCGTCGCTGCACGCTCTCGGCATTCCCGTGGTCGCGGACCTGCCGGGCGTCGGTGCGAATCTGCAGGACCATCTCGACGTCTGCCTGCTGTGGAAGAGTCTGCGGCGCGACACCTACGACTTCGGGCTGCTCGGCGAGGCGGCCGTCGCGCTGCGCTGGCTGCTGACGCGTTCCGGCCCCGGCGCGTCGAACGTCGCCGAGTCGGGTGGCTTCCTGCGCAGTCCGCTGGCGCGCGATGCGCGGCCCGACCTGCAGTTCCACTTCGTGCCGGCGCAGCTCGACGATCACGGGCGCAACCGGCTGCCGGGCCACGGCTTCACCGTGCACGCCTGCGCGCTGCGGCCCCGCAGCCGCGGCTGGCTGCGCCTCGCCAGCGCCGATCCGGCGGTGCCGCCACGCATCGCGCCGCACTATCTGCAGCAGTCCGGGGACCTCGACCTGCTGCTCGAGGCGGTCCATCTGGCGCGGGACATCGTCGGTGCGCGCGCCTTCGACGCCTGGCGCGGCGTCGAGGTGTTTCCAGGGCCAGGCCACGACGATCGGCAATCGCTGATCGAGTTCATCCGCCGCAAGGCGGAGACGATCTACCATCCGGTCGGCACCTGCCGCATGGGGCCGGGCCACCAGCACGGTGCGGTCGTCGATGCCGCATTGCGCGTCCACGGCCTCGAGGGGCTGCGCGTGGTCGATGCCTCGGTGATGCCGCAGCTCGTCAGCGGCAACACCAATGCACCGACGATCATGATCGCCGAAAAGGCCGCGGACCTGGTGCTGCAGCGAGCGGCACTGCCGGAACCGGATGGCGCAGCCCTGCCGCGGCAGGGCTGACGGCGTTGCGCCGGCGCCGGTGCAGTGACGGCGGCGCTGCTAGGTGTCCGGGCGATTCCGCAGCAGTGCGAGGCCGAATGCCGCGCCGCCGGCCGCCAGCGCCATGTCCTTCTGGGCATCCCAGACGTCGCCCTGCGTGCCGAGGTAGGCGACTCCGAGATCGCCGCCGAACTGCAGCGCAGCAGCCCACTCCAGCAGCTCGTAGATCACGGAGTGGGAGCAGAGGAAGCTCCACGGCAGCAGCCAGCGCCACGGGCCACGCGGCGCCGCGGCGCGCTGGATCAGCTCCGTGGCCGCGGGCGCGACCAGCAGGCCATAGGCGAAGTGCACCAGCCGGTCGAAGTGGTTGCGTGCGCCGCCGTTGCCGCTGCCGTCCAGCGGTGAACCGGTCAGCGTTTGCCACCACGCGTCGTACGGGACTTCGGAATAGGTGTAATGGGCGCCGATCGCGTGCAGCGAGAAGAACACGAACAGTGCGCCGTAGGCGAGATTGGAGAAGGGCGCCGAGTGCCAGCGGCGCACCAACCAGGCAATGGCCGCGAAGACCAGCAGGTTCTCGAGCAGCCAGTCCTCGCGGAAGCGCGGCGCGATCGCCAGCGCGAGCCACACCGCGCCGTAGACGGCGAGCAGTGCCGGGCCCAGCGACCCCGCGCGAACGGCGGATGCGGCCGGGACCGGCGGCTGCGTCATCCGGCGCGTCAGCCCGTTTCGCGGGCAGCGACGCCGGGCACGTACTTCGAGTAGACGTAGACCGGTATCGCGAGCGAACCGAGATGCTGCTCCACCAGCGGGCGCACGTCGCTCCAGTCGAGCCCGCCGACGCCGGTCGCGATGCGCGGCAGCGCGAGGCTCGGGAACTTCTCCTTCTCGGCGAGCTTGTGCAGCGCCTTCAGCGCATGGCCGACGTGCGAGGGCGAGGCGCGTCCCGGCCGGCCGCCATGGTGGCCCTCGGCACCTTCCTGCGTGAACAGGCTGACGATGCGCACGCCGCCGGCGCCCATCCATGCCCAGAGCTCGCCGGGTTTCGGATGCGTGGTCTGGCAGTAGTGGCGGAAGTCCTTGTAGAGCGCCGGCCAGCGCTCGCGCAGCGCGTGCGCGAGGCCCTGCGCGAACGGATCGTTGGGGGCGACGCCGTGTACCAGGACCGCGGCCTTCGACTCGAGCAGGTCGCCCTGCAGTTCCTTGATCATCTGTTCACCTCATCACTCGACATGTTCGGTGACCGCGGCCTCTCTGGCAACGTGAACGACGCGGTCCACGGGACGCGCAACGACACCCTGGCCGCCACAGACCCGTCTTGACGCAGTGTCCGGGCCCTGGCCGGCCGTCGCCATCCGCAGAAACGGACGCGGGCCTGCGGAATGTGCCTATCCGCCGCTCCGCCCGGCTTGTGGCCGGCGGGCGGAGGCGTTCCGCTGGCGTCGATTCAGGCGCACCGAGTGCGTTCCGCGAGGGCCGTGGCTCAGGTGGGCGGCAGCAGGATGCCGAGCCAGAGCGCGCCGATCATGCCGACGAGGCTGGGTGCGAGCCGCAGGAAATACGCACGGCCGCCGGTCGACGCCGCCCAGAGCTTGGTCGCGGTATTGGCGGACATCGCCAGTGCGACCGCAGTGACAGCGGCCTCCGGTGCGAGCGCGCCGCGGGCGGCGAGCGCCGTCACCGAAGCGGCTGCCGAGTGGGTATTGATGAAGCCCCCGGCAATGGCTCCGCCGATGATGCCGCCGTCGCCGAACAGCCGTCCGAGCAGCGCGACGACCATGAGCATCGCCGCGAGCACGACTGCGATCAGCAGCGCATGCCGCGGATCGAAGGCACGACCGGCCGGCGCGTCGAAAGCGACGGCGTTCATGTGGCGATAGCTCAGCGCGGCGCCGGCGAGCACGGCAACCGCACCCATCGCGGCCAGCGGCAACGCCATCTGCCATAGCGTTGCCGGGCGCGTCGCGCCGAGCATCAGCACCATCTGCAGCACCGTGCCGACCGAGGACAGCGAGGCGCCGGCGAGGGCGCCGTGCAGCTGGTCCGGATCCTCGCGACTGCGTCGCCCCATCGCGGCGATGGTCGCGACGCTGGAGACGAAGCCGCCGGACAGGCCGGCGACCGGCAGTCCCCAGCGCGGCCCGAGCAGGCGCAGCGCCACGTAGCCGGCCGCATTCACCAGCATCACGATCACCGTCAGGCGCCAGATCAGGTGGAGATTGATCGCGCCGAGCGGATCGAGCGCGCGGTCGGGCAGCAGCGGCAGCACGACCAACGCCGCGCCGGCCAGCAGGATCGCGTCGTAGAGCTCGCGGTCCGTGAGCCAGGCCTGGGCGAAGTTGTGCAGCTTCGTGCGTGCGGCCAGCAGCAGCGCGATCATTGCACCGAGGCCAGCCGCGAGCGGCGCGTTCTCAGTGGCGAGCACGCCCATGCCGAAGGTCGCGAGCATCGCGACCTCAGTCGTGAGGCCGGGATCGTGCGAGCGGCTGCGCCAGTAGCTGATCGCCGTGAGCGCGACGACGCCGGTGCCGAGCGCGGCGGCGAGCCAGGGCAGACGGCTGCTGCCCGCGGTCGCACCGAGCAGCGCCACGATCACGAAGGTGCGCACGCCCGCGGCGGCGCGGTCGGGGCCCTCGCCCTTGCGTCGTTCCCGCTCGACGCCGATCAGCAGGCCGGCGCCGAAAGCGACCACGAAGGCCACGACCGGCTCGGGCAGGAAGCCGAAACCTCCGGACACGCCGCCGGCCGCTCAGAGCCGTGCGGCGTCGCGGCCCTTGGCCGCGGACGCGCCGCAGTAGACGCCATGCAGCACTTCGATGACCTGTGCTGCGGGACCCGGCTTCAGGGAGTAGTGGATCGTCTGTGCGACGCGTCGCGTCGCGACGATGCCCTGCTCGCGCAGCACGGCGAGGTGCTGCGACGTCGCCGACTGGCTGAGCGGCAGCCGGGCGATCAGCTCGCCGACCGTCAGCTCGCCGTCTGCGAGGTTGCAGAGGATCATCAGGCGCTGGGTGTTGCCGAGGGCGCGCAGCAGTCCGGCCGCCTCCTCGGCATGCGGACGCATCGACTGTGCCTGGGTGGCCTGGGCTGCGGCCTCGCGTGGCCGGCGGGCTCGGGTGGGCTGGACGGACGGGCTCATGGACGCTCGCGGGTGGTGCAGTCGGAACCGCTCTGGGCCGTCAGTGTATTCCAAGACTTGCTAAATTAGTAAATTCTAATATACTGGTCCGGAAAGCTGTTGCAGGAGGCCCCGCCATGAACATCGACCGCATCGTTCTCGCGTTCGCCGGCACGATGGTGCTGGCCAGTCTCGCGCTGTCCTGGGCCGTCTCGCCCTGGTGGCTGCTGCTCGGCGCCTTCGTCGGGCTGAACATGCTGCAGGCGGCGTTCACCGGCTTCTGCCCGCTGGCGATCGCGCTGCGGCGGGCAGGCGTGCCGTCCGGCTGCGCGTTCCGATGAACCTTGCCGTCGCGCTCGATCGCACCTGCAGGCCGCGTCGGCGCGCCGCCTCCGGCACGCGCTCGGCGGTGTCCGCCGCAGTGCTCGCCATGGTCCTGGCGGCACTCGCCGCCTGCAGCCGCGACGCAGCGCCTGCGGCTCCCAAGCCCGGTGCGCCGCCGTTTGCGGTGCTCGATCTGCAGCCCGAGTCGATGCCGGTCGAGCGGCGGCTCGACGGCACGATCGAGGCCGTCAATCAGGGCACGGTGTCGGCCCAGACCTCGGGCCGCGTGGTCGCGATCGAGTTCGATGTCAACGACTTCGTCCCCGCGGGTGCGGTGATCCTGCGGCTGCGCGCCACCGAACAGCGCGCCGGCCTGTCGCAGGCCCAGGCCGCGCTGACCGAGGCCACGGCCCGCGAGGCCGAGGCGCAGACGCGCTACCAGCGGATCGCCGACATGCACGCGCGCAAGGTGGTGCCGAAGGCGATGCTCGACGAGGCGACGGCGAACCGCGACGCCGCGGTCGCGCGCCTGCAGGCGGCCCGTGCCGCGCTGTCCAGTGCACGCGAAGGCCTCGACTACACCGAGGTGCGCGCGCCCTACGCCGGCATCGTCACGCAGCGCCACGTGCAGGTGGGCGAATCGGTCGCACCGGGCACGCCGCTGGTCAGCGGGCTCTCGCTGCAATATCTGCGCGTCGCGGTCGACATCCCGCAGCGTGTCGTCGAGCAGGTACGACGCATCGGCAAAGCGGCGGTCTACGTCGGCGAGCGGCGCGTGCCGGCGACCCGGCTGACGATCTTTCCCGTCGCGACGCCGCAGTCGAACACCTTCCGCGCCCGGATCGATCTTCCGGAGAACGCGGCGGATCTCTATCCCGGCATGTTCGTGAAGGTCGGCTTCGTCGTCGGCGAGGCGCAGCGGCTGATGGTGCCCGCGTCGGCCGTCGTCCATCGCAGCGAGGTCACCGGGGTCTATGTCTGGACGCCGGACGGACGTACCGTGCTGCGGCAGGTGCGTCTCGGGCATCTGATCGACGGTCGCTACGAAATCGCAGCCGGTCTCGTCGCCGGTGATCGCGTCGCGCTCGAGCCGCTGGCGGCGATGAGCCATCTCGCCGACGGGCGAGTCGGCGACACCGCGCCTGCCGTTCGCCCGGCCGGTGCGGAGCGCGGGCCTTGAGCGCCATCCCGCCACCGCGCGACGCGATCGGCTTCTCGGGCCGTCTCGCCGCGTTCTTCCTGCGCAATCCGCTGACGCCGCTGATCGCGGTCACGGCGCTGCTGCTCGGCCTGTTCGCGGTGCTGGTGACGCCGCGCGAGGAGGAGCCGCAGATCGACGTCACGTTCGCGAACGTGTTCGTGCCGTTCCCGGGCGCTTCGTCCGAGCAGGTCGAGAGCCTCGTGGCCTCGCCGATGGAGCAGGTGCTCGGCGAGATCGCCGGCGTCGAGCACATCTTCTCGACCTCGACGCCGGGCCTCGCGGTGCTGACCGTGCAGTTCGAGGTCGGCGAGCCGCGCACCGAGGCGATCGTGCGGCTCTACAACGCGATCTACTCGAACCAGGACTGGCGACCCGCGAACCTCGGCGTCGGCCAGCCCCTGGTGCGCCCGGGCGGCATCGACGACGTGCCGATCCTGGCGCTGACGCTCTGGACACGTGATCCGGACCGCGGTGCCTGGGAGCTCGGCCAGGTCGCGCGTTCCATCGAGACCGAGATCAAGCGCGTGCCGGGCACGCGTGACGTCTACACCCTCGGCAGCCCGGCGAACCTGGTGCGTGTGCAGCTCGATGCAAGGCGGCTCGCGAACCACGAGCTCACGGTTGCCGAAGTCGCCGGTGCGCTGCAGGGCGCGAATCTGGTGCGTCAGGCCGGGAGCCTCGTGGGCGAGGGCCGCGCGACGCCGGTGCAGGCCGGCGAGTTCCTCGCCGATCGAGACGAGGTCGCGGCGCTGGTCGTCGGTGCCCGCTCCGGCAAACCGGTGCATCTCGAGGACGTCGCCGAGGTGAGCGCGGCGCCCGAGCTGCCGGCCTCCTATGCCTGGTTCGGCAGTGGCGCCGCGACGCCGGCCGGGAACGCGGTCGAACGCGCGCCCGCGGTGACGATCGCGGTCTCGAAGAAGCCCGGCGAGAATGCGATCGACGTCGCGAGCCATGTGCTCGAGAGGGTCCGGATGCTCGAGGGCAGCCATCTGCCCGAGGGCGTCGAGGTCACGGTGACCCGCAACTACGGCGTCACCGCCGACGACAAGGCGCAGAAGCTGATCCAGAAGCTGCTGTTCGCGACTGCGTCGGTCGTGCTGCTGGTCGTGCTGACCATGGGCCGGCGCGAGGCCCTCGTGGTCGGCGCTGCGGTCATCGTCACGCTTGCGGCGACGCTGTTCGCGTCCTGGGCCTGGGGTTTCACGATCAACCGCGTCTCGCTGTTCGCGCTGATCTTTTCGATCGGCATCCTGGTCGACGATGCGATCGTGATCGTCGAGAACATCCATCGCCGCATGGCGCTCGAGCGCGCGCCGCTCGACGAGTTGATTCCGCGGGCCGTCGACGAGGTCGGCGGTCCGACGATCCTCGCGACCTTCACCGTGATCGCGGCGCTGCTGCCCATGGCCTTCGTCAGCGGGCTGATGGGCCCGTACATGAGCCCGATCCCGATCAACTCCAGCATGGGCATGCTGATTTCGCTGGCGATCGCGCTGGTGTTCACGCCCTGGCTGTCGCGCAAGCTCCTCGGCACGGGCCACGGCGGCGGTGGTGACGATGCCGTGGCGGGCGAGATCGCGCAGACTGCAACCGGCGCGCCCGCGCCGGTGGACCGCACCCAGGCGCTGTTCGACCGCCTGGTGCGGCCGCTGCTCGAAGGCGAGGGCGGCAGGGCGCGGCGCCATCGGCTGTACTGGGGCGTGCTGGCCGCGATCGTCGTCGCGGTGTCGCTCGCGGTCGTGCAGCTCGTCGTGCTGAAGATGCTGCCGTTCGACAACAAGTCCGAATTCCAGGTCGTGCTCGACATGCCCGAGGGCACGCCGCTCGAGACCACCGCGCGCGTGCTCGACGAGCTCGCGGCCGTGGTGCGCGCCGTGCCGGAGGTCACCGATTTCCAGGCCTATGCCGGCACCTCGGCGCCGATCAACTTCAACGGCCTGGTGCGCCAGTACAACTTGCGCCAGCGCCCCGAGCTCGGCGACCTGCAGGTCAACCTGGTCGACAAGCACGAGCGCGACCGCCAGAGCCACGAGATCGCGCTCGCGCTGCGCCCGCAGCTCGCTCGGATCGCAGGCCGCTACGGCGCCTCGCTCCAGGTGGTCGAAGTGCCGCCGGGGCCGCCGGTCATGGCGCCGATCGTCGCCGAGGTCTATGGGCCGTCCTATGCCGAGCAGCGTCGCGTCGCCGGCGAGCTGCGCAAGCTGTTCGACGCCACGCCCGACATCGTCGACGCCAACGACGGCCTGGAAGCCGCGGCGAAGCGCCTGATCCTGGTCGTCGATCGCGAAAAGGCCGCGAAGCTCGGCGTGTCGCAGCAGCAGGTCGGCGAGGTGCTGACGGCCGCGCTCGGCGGCAGCGACGCGACCTTCGTCCACGGCGGACGCGAGCGCCAGCCCGTCGCTGTGCGCCTGCAGCTGCCCGCCGAGGACATGGCCGACATCGGCTCGCTGCTGGAGCTCGAGGTGCGCGGCGCCGGTGGCGCGATGCTGCCGCTGTCGGAGATCGTCGAGGTGCGCGAATCGACCTGGGACGGCGCGATCCACCACAAGGACCTGCTGCCCGTGGTCTACGTGACCGGCGACATGGCCGGCCGGCTCGACAGCCCGCTCTACGGCATGTTCCGGATCGTCGGCCGGGCCGGCGCTGCGCCGCCGCAGGGCCTCGGCCTCGCGCAGCGCTTCATCGCGCCGCCGGCGAACCCGAACGAGCTCGCGATCAAGTGGGACGGCGAGTGGCAGATCACCTACGAGACCTTCCGCGACATGGGGCTCGCCTACGCGGTCGGCCTGGTGCTGATCTACCTGCTGGTCGTGGCGCAGTTCGGCTCCTATGCCGTGCCGCTGATCATCATGGCGCCGATCCCGCTGACCATCATCGGCGTGATGCCGGGCCATGC
>JADLDF010000345.1 GCA_020846815.1 Gammaproteobacteria bacterium
CCTCGAGAGTTGATGGTGATCTCCACGGCTCCATGCTGGACCGGCTGCTCTCTTCGGCGGGATGTGGAGAAACTCCGACAGCCTGCGCGGGCGTCCCGGCGGCGAGGCGCTGCAAGGTGTGTCCGCGCACCGAGCCGGGTGCCGGCGATGCGCCGGAGAAACGCACCGGAATGCGAGATAACCCTTCCTTTACAAGGGCTTGCAGCGGCCTTTGGCCGTCTTGCGGCCATCGGACCACAGTCCGGAGAGCCATGGCGCCACGACCGGACTGCAGGTATTTCGCGACGTCTCCCGCGTTCCTACCGGGCGTTGCGGCGTGCGCCGACCCTGCACGCGCGGGAGCGCATTGCGACTTGGCGCGGCTCGCGGTCCGACGGCCAGGGGCTAGAATCGCGGCCTTTCTCGATCCGGAGTGGAGACTGCAGCGCGTGAAACTGTCGATCGTCATCCTCGCCGCGGGCCAGGGCAAGCGGATGAACTCGGACCGGCCCAAGGTGCTGCAGCCCCTCGCTGGCCGGCCATTGCTGGGCCACGTGATCGCGACCGCGAAATCACTCGAGCCCGCGGCCATCGAGGTCGTCTACGGGCACGGCGGCGAGCAGGTTCGCGCCGCATTCGCCGGCGAGAAGCTCGGCTGGGCGCTGCAGGCCGAACAGCTCGGCACCGGTCACGCGCTGATGCAGGCCATGCCTGCAGTCGCCGACGATCACCTCGTGCTGGTGCTC
Organism: Gammaproteobacteria bacterium; assembly: GCA_020846815.1. The sequence goes on from JADLDF010000345.1 coordinate 726, forward strand.
TATGGCGACGTGCCGCTGATCCGCCGCGAGACGCTCGCCGCACTGGTCGCGCTCGCAGGTCCGCGCGCGATGAGTCTGCTGACGGTCGAGCTGCCCGATCCGACCGGCTACGGCCGCATCGTGCGCGACACCTCGGGGCGCGTGCTGAAGATCGTCGAGCAGAAGGACGCGACGCCCGAGCAGCGCGCCATCCGCGAGGGCAATACGGGCGTCATGGCCGTGCCGGCGCACTTGCTGCGCCGCTGGCTCGGCAGCCTGCGCAATGCCAATGCGCAGGGTGAGTACTATCTGACCGACGTCGTCGAGATGGCGGTCGCGGAGCAGGTGGAGGTCAAGCCGCTGATCGCACCGACGGTGCCCGAAGTGCTCGGCATCAACGACCGCGTGCAGCTCGCCGAAGTCGAGGCAGAGTATCGGCGCCTGCGCGCCCGCGAGCTGCTGCAGGCGGGCGTGACGCTGGCCGATCCGGCGCGGATCGACGTGCGCGGTACACTCATGACCGGACGCGACGTGTTCATCGACGTCAACGTCGTATTCGAGGGCGAGGTGAAGCTCGGTGACCGCGTGCGCATCGGTCCCAACTGCGTGATCCGCGACGCGACCCTCGGCGCCGACACCCAGGTGTTCCCGTGCTGCGTCGTCGAGAGCGCCACCATCGGCGCGAACTGCAACATCGGGCCGTTCGCGCGCACCCGCCCGCAGGTGACGCTCGCGGACGAGGTGCACATCGGCAACTTCGTCGAGATCAAGAACTCGGAGCTGGGGCCGGGTGCGAAGGCGAACCACCTCGCCTACGTCGGCGATGCGACCGTGGGCGCGCGCGTCAACATCGGCGCCGGCACGATCGTCGCGAACTACGACGGCGCCAACAAGCACCGCACGATCATCGGCGACGATGCGCACACGGGCTCGAACTCGGTGCTGGTCGCGCCCATCGTCGTAGGGCCCGGTGCGACCGTCGGCGCGGGCTCGACCGTGGCCCGCGTCGTGCCCGCCGGCAAGCTCACCGTGGCGCGTGCCCGGCAGGTCACGCTCGATGGCTGGAAGCGGCCCGTCAAGGCGTCCAAGGCGCGGAGTTGAGCGGCGACACCGGAACGGGCCCGCCGCGCCATGCGCTCGCGATCTTCGACTGCGACGGCGTGCTCGTCGACAGCGAGCGCATCGCGAACGAAGTATTCGCCGCCAGGCTGCGCGAGCTCGGTCTCGAAGTAAATCTCGAGGACATGTTCGAGCGCTTCGTCGGCCATTCCATGGCCCACTGCATGGCCCTCGTCGGCGAGATGCTCGGCCGTGAGCCGCCGGCCGGTTTTCTCGAGGACCTGCAGCGCCGCACGTTCGACGCGTTCCGGCGCGGGCTCGAACCGGTCGAGGGCGTGGTGGCGGCGCTCGATGCGATCATGCCGGCGCTGCCGGCCTGCGTAGCTTCCAGCGGTGATCACGACAAGCTGCGCGTGACGCTCGGCTGCACCGGGCTCTGGCCGCGTTTCGAGGGACGCATCTTCAGCGTCGTCGACGTCGCCCGGCCCAAGCCGGCGCCGGACGTCTATCTGCATGCCGCGCGCTCGATGGGCGTCCCGCCCGCACGCTGCGTCGTGATCGAGGACACGCCGATCGGTGTCGCCGCGGGCGTCGCCGCCGACATGACGGTGCTCGGCTTCGCGCGCCATACTCCCGCGACGCGGCTGCTCGGCGCGGGCGCGTCGCAGACCTTCGCCGACATGGCGGAGCTGCCGGGGCTGCTGCTCGCCTGAGCCCGGTCCCGGGCGTGGCGATGCGTCGCGGCGTCAGCCGCCGGGCTGCGCGGAAGCCGAATAACAGCTGCAGGAAGCCGCCTCGAGGCCGCTGCGGTTCAGGATCGTGACGTGGCCGCGGCGGTAGCGGATCAGCCGCCGCCGCTGCAGCGCGCCGGCGGCCTGGGTCACGCCGACGCGGCGCACGCCGAGCATCGAGGCGACGAACTCGTGCGTCAGGTCGATCTCGTCTGACTGCGCCCGGTCCTGCGACATCAGCAGCCAGCGCGCGAGCCGCGCCTCGACCACGTGGAAGCGGTTGCAGGCCGCGGCACGCGCGAGCTGGCTCAGCAGGTCCGAAAGTTGACGCTGCAGCTCGCGCTGCAGGCCCGGCAGCTTCGCCAGGTGCTCGCGCAAGCGGGCCGCGTCGATGCGCAGTGCCTCGCCCTGCGATTCGACGATCGCGCGCAGCGGCTGGCGCTGCCGGCCGAGCGCCAGCGGAAAGCCGAACATGCCCTCGTTGCCAATCGACCCGACCTCGAGCGCCGCGCGCCGGTCCGCGAGCGCGATCAGCGCGATCGAGCCCGACAGCGGGAAGTAGGCGTCGCGAATGCGATCGCCCGGCTCGCACAGCACCGCCGCGAACTGCAGCTCGACCGGCTCGCAGTCGGCGAGCACCGCGGCCCTTTCGGCCCGGCCGAGCGAGTCGAGCAGACGGTTCCTCGTGCGCATGGGCTTGCTGCGTGGCAACGGTCTGGCCTCCGGAAGGCGAAATGCTAGTCCGCGGCGTTCCGCGGCTTCCGTACTCCACCGCACCGACCCCCTCGTGCGGAGCGAGGATCCTGCGATCCCGTTCCACCGAGTCGGACTCGATGTCACAGCCCCATCTGCTTCCGCCGCTGCCGTACGACCATGGCGCGCTGGCGCCGGTGATCGACGAGCGCACGCTGCGCCTGCACCACCAGGCGCATCACGGCGGCTACGTGCGCGCGCTGAACTCGGCGCTCGAAGGCCACCCGCAGCTGCTCGGCCGCACGGCGCTGTGGCTGCTGCTGAATCTCGACAAGGTGCCGCGTGCGATCCGCGCGACCGTGCGCAACCACGCGGGCGGGCATGTCAATCATTCGTTCTACTGGTCCGGGCTCGTGCCACCCGGCGGCCGCACGTGCCCCGAGGGGCCGCTGGCCGAGGCCGTCGCACGCTCCTTCGGCGGCATCGAAGGCCTGCGTCTGGAGTTCGGGATGGCCGTGCGCAAGCTGTTCGGTCCGGGCTGGGTCTGGCTCGCGCGCGACACCCAGGGCGACGGCTCGCTGCACGTGCTGACCACCGTGCGGCATCTGCATCCTTCGATGCACGGCCACGTGCCGCTGCTCGCCTTCGACTGCTGGGAGCACGCCTATTACCTCGGCTACGAGAACCGCCGCCTCGAGGCACTCGAGGCGTGGTGGTCGATCGTCAACTGGTCCGAAGTGGAGCTGCGGTTCGCGCTCACCTGGCGACCGCGGCGCGACGAGGCGCGCGGGCATGCCGCGCGCCGCCGTAATCCCGAACCCCGACCGGAGACCTGACATGGACGAGATCACGCATCACAAGGAACACAAGCTGACCGACGTGGCGACACTGCGCGCACGCGCGCGCCGCCACATCGAGGAGGGCGCGGTCACGCCCGGCTATCGGGCCGACCGCGAGGCCGTGATCAAGCTGCTGAACGAGGCGCTCGCGACCGAGATCGTCTGCACGCTGCGCTACCGGCGCCACTACTTCATGGCGCGCGGCATCCACGCGGCGACCGTGGCCGCGGAGTTCCGCGAGCACGCCGACGAGGAGCTCGGCCACGCCGACCAGATTGCCGAGCGGATCGTGCAGCTCGGCGGCGAGCCCGACTTCTCGCCGATGACGCTGCTCGCGCGCAGCCATGCCGAATACGTCGAGGGCCGCTCGCTGCTCGACATGATCAAGGAGAACCTCGTCGCCG
>JADLDF010000346.1 GCA_020846815.1 Gammaproteobacteria bacterium
CGGCCGCGGTCAGGCTGACGCCCGAGCCGGTGTCGGTGGCCATGACGCCCGTGACCGAGGACTGCGCGTTCAGCGCAGTGACGACGTTGGCGCGGTTCTGCACCAGGTTGCCGTCGACGCCGGCGACGGCGATCGCGACGCCGTTGATGGTCACGGTGGCGCTGCCGCTGGCGGTCGCGGCGTCGGTCGAGGTCCCCGCCGCCACGCTCGTGGCATTGGCCGTGGCGGTGAGGCCGGCGACGCCCGAGCCGTTGATGGCCGTGGCCAGGATCTTGGCGTCGTTGGCGATCGTGCCGAGCGAGGTCGTCACGCCGCCGATGGTCACGCTCTTGGCAGCGGCCGTGTCGGAGGCCGTGCCGATCGCCTGGTTCGTGAGCTGGAAGCCCTGGAACTGGCCGAGCGCGCTGGCGCGGGCGCTGGCGATCGACGCGATCGTGATCGTCTGGCCGGCGTTGGCACCGACCTGGAACTGCTGCGCGGCGAAGCTGCCGTCGAGCAGGTTCAGGCCGTTGAACTGCGTCTGCGTGGCGACGCGGTCGATCTCGGCCGTGAGCTGCGCCACTTCCTGCTGGAGGGCGGCGCGGTCGGAGGCGCTGTTGGTCGAGTTGGCCGACTGCACCGCCAGCTCGCGCATGCGCTGCAGGTTGGTGCCGATCGAGGCCAGCGCGCCCTCGGCCGTCTGCGACAGCGAGATGCCGTCGGAGGCGTTGCGAACGGCCTGGTTGAGGCCGCGGATCTGCGACGTGAAGCGTTCGCTGATCGCGAGGCCGGCTGCGTCGTCCTTCGCGCTGTTGATGCGCAGGCCCGAGGACAGGCGCTGCAGCGAGGTCGCAAGCTGGCTGCCGGAGGTCGACAGGTTGCGCTGCGCGTTCAGCGACATCACGTTGGTGTTGATGACTTGTGCCATTGATCTGACTCCTGAACTTTAAGAACCGCGCCGGACCATTCCGGGTCGCTTGGGGGTTAAGGGACCGGCGCCTTGGCGCTTCGCCGTTCTCCGATCCCTGTATCGGTCCTTTGCGGGCTCACTTGAGGGGGAGTCTGACTGCCTCTGTCGTCGTTCTGCGACTTGGATCACGGCTCTCAGAGATAGTCGAACAGCGTCAGTCCGGCGATGCGGCTGTACGACTGCTGTGCCGCCTGCAGCGCGACCATCTGCGCATTCATCTTGGTGATCGCGGTCGAGTAGTCGATGTCCCGCGCCGCCGAGAGCGAGGTCTGCAGCTCGAGCTCGAGGTCCTCGCGCGCCGAGGTCACCGCGTCCAGCCGCGACAGCCGGGCGCCGACGTCGGCACGCACGTCCAGCAGGTGATCGCCGTTGCGCGTAAGCTGCTGGATGATCGTGTTCATCTCCGAGGCCCAGAGCGCGCGCGCCGCAGGCGTGCCGGGACTCGCCTCGAGGGTGGCGACCAGCCGGTCCAGCGTCGTGAACATGTCCTCGAAGCCACCGGGCGCGATCGCGAAGCTGTCGCCGGCCGCCGGCTCGCCGCTGATGGCGATCTGCACGCCGTTGAACGAGATCGCCCCGCCGCTCTGGAAGGTGCCCGAGGTCACGACTGCACTGGCGGCGTCGAGCACCTGCCAGCTGGTCGGGCTGGTGAACTGCACCGTATAGTCGCCGGGAACCCAGGCCGCGAGATTGGTGACCGTGCCCGGATCGAGGATGCCGGTGCCGGTATTGGTCGCGGCGGCGGTCGCGCGGAACGTGCCGTTGCCGCCGGCCACGTTCACGAAGACCTGGTCGCCGGAATGCCCGTCCTGGATGCGCTGGCTGGCGCTGACCTGCACCATACGCGAGCCGGCATCGCCGGCGTAGGCGACCGAGGCCGCGGTGCGTGCGAAGGGCTCACCCGTCGAGCGCGTGCCGCCGAACAGGTAGTCGCCGCCGGCATCCTGGCGGTTGGCGATCGACATCAGTTCGTCGATGCGCGAGCGGATCTCGATGGCGATCGAGCGGCGCGACGCGAGATCGACCACGCCGTTGTTGGCCTCCAGCGTGAGCTCGTAGACGCGCCGCATCGTGCTGCCCGCGTCGGCCAGCGCCTGCTCCTCGAGGGAGAGGCGATTGGTGACCACGGCGACGTTGGCCGCGTACTGCTCGTTGGCGGCCAGCGTGCGCTCGATCTGCTGGATCTGCACCGCAGCGGATGGATCGTCGGCCGCCGTGACCACGCGACGCCCCGTCGCGATCTGCTCCTGGGTACGGACGAGTTCGGCCTGGGCGCGTAGCATCGAGGCGAGGCCGCCCTGCTGGATGGTGCTGGTGGCGATCCTCATCTGCGTCTCCTCATCGCGCCGCGTCGAGCAGCGTCTGAAACATCTCGTTGGCGATGCGGATCACCTGGGCCGCCGCCTGGTAGGCCTGCTGGAAACGCAGCATGTTGGCCGCCTCCTCGTCGAGGTTCACGCCGGAATAGTTCTGGCGCTGGGTGGCGGCCTCGTCCTGCAGCACCTGCTGTGCGTCGCGGTTGACCTGGGCCTGCTGCGTGGCGACACCGATCTCGCTGGTGAGCCGGCCGAGCGAGGCCGAGATCGAAGTCGTGCCACCGTCGAGCCGCGGTGCGGTGAGCGCATCGGCGAGCGCCAGGGCATTGCGGTTGTCGCCGCTGGCCGCGCTGCCGTCGGCGATGGTGAAGCGGTCGCCGGCCGCGGGCGCGCCGGCGATGGTCACGCGCCAGCCGTTGATCTCGATCGGCTCTCCGCTGGTGTAGGCGAAGCTGCCGGCACCGTTCACCGAATAGGTGGTGGGCGTGAGGAAGCGGATCTCGACCGTGTCCTGCAGCGCGCCGTTGGCCGGATCCAGCACTTCGCCGCGCGTGATGGTCGCGGCGCCAGTGTTGGCGGCATGCGAACTGGCGGTCACGGGGGCGGCGGCCGCGATACGCGTCGCATCCGACACCAGCACCTGGAACCCCGGTACGACGTCGCGGGTCGGCCGCAGCAGCAAGGTGTCGCCGCTGGCCGGCGTACCGGATACGACGATCGACAGACCGTCGGCGCGCAGCGGGTCGCTGCTGCTGCCGGTGCCGCTCAACGTGACCGTCGCACCACTGTCGAGGCGCTTCATGGACCAGGCCGAGCCGCTGTAGCGGAGCTCGTAGTCCACGCCGGTCAGGGCGGCGGCGCTGCTGATCGTGGCGCTCGCCTGCGCATTGCCGGCATTGGTCGCGCGCGCGAGGCTGTTCGCGGCGCCGATCGCGAACAGATCCGTGCCGAAGTCTCCCTTCAGGTCGACGCCGGCGCGATGCTGGGTATTGACCGCTTCCGCGAGGCCCGCCGCGATGCGTCCGAGCTCGTTGCGCGCCGGGTCGAGCACCTGCGAACGGAAGTCGAGCAGGCCGCCGAGCGCGCCGCCGGAGAGCGCGCTGGTCACGTCCGAGCTGCCCTGCCCGCCCGAGAGCACGAGACGCGGACGGCTGCTGTCGTTGGGGCCGGGCGCGACGCTCAGCGTCGCGGCCTTGTCGTTCAGCACCAGCGCCTGCCCGTTGCCGATGAACACGTTGAGGACGTTGCCGTCCTGCGGGATCACGCTGACGCTGACCTTCGCCGACAGCTGGTCGATGAGCCGGTCGCGCTGGTCCAGCAGATCGTTGGGCGGCTGGCCGGTGGCGCCGACGCCGTTGACGATCTCCCGGTTCAGGCGTGCGATGCCGCTGGCGATGGCGTTGATCTCGCTCGCTTCGGTGCCGACCTGCGCCGCCGTCTCGGCATCGAGACCGCGCAGCTGGGTGTCGATATGACCGAGGCGGTCCGCCAGGCCCTGGGCTTCGCCGAGCAGCACCTGGCGCGCCGCGACCGAGGTCGGCTCCGTGGCCACGCCCTGGATCGCGTTCTGGAACTTCTGCAGGCTGCCGGAGAGGCCGTTCTCGCCCCCGACAAAGAGATTGCTGACGCGCTCGGACTGGGTCGCGAACGCGCTCAGACGCTCGAGCGAGCTGCTGGAGTTGCGCGTCTGCGCGACCAGGAAGTCGTCGACGCTGCGGCGTACAGTGGCAACGTCGACGCCGCGACCGATCCAGCCGTTGGAGAACTGCGAGGCCGGGCGCGTCGCAAACTCGACGTGCTGCCGCGTGTAGCCCTCGGTATTGGCGTTCGCGATGTTGTGGGCCGTGGTGTCGAGCGCGCGCTGGAAGGCGAGCAGCCCGGAAAGGCCCGACGACAGGACTTGCGACACGTTGCGTTACTCCAC
>JADLDF010000347.1 GCA_020846815.1 Gammaproteobacteria bacterium
CGGCGGCGAGCTGTTCGTAGTCGAAGACGTCGCGGTAGAACGTCGTGGTGGTGCGCAGATCGCGCACGCCCATCGTGGCGAAGGCGATCTCGGAGATGCGGGTCATGGCTCGGCTCCTGTGGGTGGGACGCCGCGGCGGATGGTAACGCGGCTCCCGGCGCGCCCACCGCGCCAAGGAGCGTACCGCGCCGCCCGCGCGCCGCGGCACGCAACGATCGGGCACCCGCAGCGCGGTTCACGGCCCGCGACACGGTCCCGCCACGAACTGCCTATGATTCGGAGTCGACCGTCCGGAGCCCCGTCCATGCCCATGTCCATGTCCATATCCATCGTCCACGTTCCGTCCCGCACCCGCTCCAGCGCCCTGTCGGCATTGCTCCTGTCCCTGGCGCCACTGTGCCTGCTCGCGCCGCCCACTACGGCGCGCGCCGCCGAAATGGCGAATACAGGCCAGGCCGTGCCAATCGTCACCGTCAATCCGATCGTGCTGCAGGGCGGCGCCGGTGGCAAGGAACTGCGGCTGCGAGTCACCGCGCCGCGCGAAGGACGGCGCCTGCCGCTGGTGCTGTTCTCGCATGGCGCGCAGTACTCCAAGGACGACTACCTGCCGCTCACGGAGTTCTGGGCGAGCCACGGGTACGTCGTGATCCAGCCCACGCACATCGAGTCGCGGTCGCTCGGCCTGCCGCGCGACGACGCGCGCCTCAAGGACGCCTGGCGCACACGCGCGCTCGACATGCGCCAGGTGCTCGACTCGCTGGCCGAGATCGAGCGTCAGGCCCCGATGCTGCGCGGCCGCATCGACCGCCGTCGCGTGCTCGCGGCGGGCCATTCCTTCGGTGGCCACACCACGGCGATGCTGATCGGCGCGAGTCTGCCCGACGAAGGGGTCGACCTTGCGGATCCACGGGTACTCGCCGGGCTGATGCTGGCGCCCCCTGGCGCGGCTCCCGGTTTCCGCAACGTCGCGTGGCAGGCGCAGGCGCGGCCGGCACTGTCGATCGTCGGCATGGAGGACGTCATCGCGGGCTTCAACGACGACTGGCGCGCGCACGCCGACTACTACGACCGCAGCCGGCAGAACCAGTGCATGGCCGCGCTCGCCGGCGTGCAGCATTACCTCGGCGGCACGCTGGGCACGAACCGGACCGAGGAGAAGACGCCGAGTGCCGCGGCGATGGCCGAGATCCAGCGGCTGTCGCTGGCCTTCCTGGACGCCCACGCCAGGCACGGCGGGGACTGGGAGCCGCTGCGCCGGTCGCTGCTCGCCTCGCGGCCGCCGGCCATCGGCGCGTTCGAATGCAAGTAGGCGCACCGGCGCGGTGAGCGACGTGGATCCGCGGCTGAATCGCCCGGGCGGACGCTGCTTGCTCGCTGGCGCATTGTACGCGGTCCAAGCCGCGGGCCGAGCCGCGGGCCGTGCGCCGTTCGGGTCGACAGGCCGGCGGGCCTTGCGATCAGTCAGACCGTAGCCCGGATCTGCGCGCCGTCCAGGAAACCCGCGACGATTTCGCGCGCGGCGTCGGTGTGCACGTCGAGGAAGCCGTGCCCCCAGCCCGGCAGATGCCGGATACGGCCGTTCTTCAGCAGCGTCGCGGCCCGCAGCGTGTGCGCATGCAGGTCGTCGTCGGGGTTCAGCACCAGCAGCGGCTGCGTCACTTTCGGCAGCTCGCCGGCGAGGTCGTAGGCGAACGCGGCGTAGTGCCCCCACCACGAGATCTGCGGGTTGCGGATCGCGTCGGGAAACTGCTCGGCGGCCATCTCCATCGTCCTGCCGGGCATCGACCAGTGGAGCTGGCTGCGCCACTTGCGCAGCAGATGGCCGCCCTCGGCATCGAGCTGCATCGGCCCGTAGGTCGCGTGCAACTCGCCGCGCTCCGCATCGGTGAAGACCGGGGCGGAGACCATGACGACGCGGCGTACCTGCGCCGGCCGCGCGCGCGCGAGTGCGACGCAGGTCTCGGAACCCGTGTGGTAGCCCATGAGGTCGACCTCGCCCAGGCCGAGCGCATCGATGAGGTCGCCCATGGCCGCCGCGTAGTCCTCGATGGCCGGCGGCGCCGGCGGCGCATCCGACGCGCCGAAACCCGGCGTGTCCGGTGCGATCGAGACGCGCTCGACGCCCATCGCCGCCAGGAAGTGCTGGTAGATAGCCCCGGAATAAGGGCTCATGTGCAGGCATAGCAGCGGACGGCGCTGCGCGACGCCGGCGGTCCCGTCCGACGCGGCGACGACGCCAGTGCCGGCGCCCGTGCTCGTGCCCGCATCCGCGCCTCCCGCAGGCTGCGCGATGCGGTAGTGGATCTGGCCGAAGCGGCCGTCGACGTAGCCGCGACGCACCGGCACGCGCGGGCCGCGCGTCGCCGCGGCCGTCGCAGCCGGCGTCGATCCGCTCACTCCACCACCTGCAGCCGCAGGTCGAGACTGGTGAGCGGGTCGCAGCCGCCGGCCGTGATCACGACGGTGTCCTCGATGTGCACCGAGCCCCAGCCGATCTCGGTGAACGGCATGTCGACGTTGACGACCATGCCGGGCTCGAGCACGGCATCTGGCTTCAGGCCCGGCTGCGCGCCGACCGGCTTCGGATCGTCGGTGTGCTCGAGCCCGAGGCTGTGCACGACGCAGCCGCGATACTCGGGGAAACCGGCGCCGCGGATCGCGGCCGTGACCTCGCGCACGAGGTCGGAATAGCGCGTGCCGGGCCGCAGCAGCGCGAGCTCGGCCATGAACACGTTCTCGATCTCGTCCCAGGTGGCGCCCTCGCTCGCCAGGCGGCGGATCTCGAAGCTCGGGATCACCAGCGCTGCGGGCGCATCCTCGCGCCGCGGCAGCACCGCGAAATACGTGCCGTCGAAGAAGCCGGGCCAGTTCAGCGAGCCCCAGTAGTCGCTGAAGTAGTAGGTGTTGATCGACAGCTGGGCGACCAGCGCGTCGAGCCCGTGACGATCCATGATCTCCCAGGCGCGGGTCCTGTTCAGCAGCAAGGTCGTGCTCCGCTGTGCGCCGATGCGCGGCTCAGGATCGCGACAGCAGCCGTCGCACCCGGGCCGCCGACAGCAGCCCGCGCAGCCGCGTGCGGCCGATTTCGTCCCGTTCCACGACCGGCACGTGGGTGAGCCGCGTCTCCTCGAACATGCGGTGCACCTGTCCGACCGTGGCGCGCTCGATGGACTCGATGTCGGCGACCCGCCAGGCGGGGATCGGCTGCATCAGGTCGCGCACCTGCACGTCGCTGCGCGGCGTCAGCGCGGTCTGCATGTAGCGCATCAGCACGTCGCCGGTGATGTCGTAGGCGGTGATCAGGC
>JADLDF010000348.1 GCA_020846815.1 Gammaproteobacteria bacterium
ATCGCCGGCCAGGGTCACGGTGCCGGCGCCGACGTCGTAGTCGATCGCGCTGGCCCGGCCGCGCGCGACCTCGGCGCTGCCGGCACGCGGCTGCTCGAACTCGGCCGGCGTGCCGCGGATCTTCGCGCTGGCGACGCGGTTGGCCGCGAACCTCACGGTCGCCTCGTCCGAGCGCAGCGCGCCGCCCTCGACGGTGATGCGCACGGCGCCGGTGAACGTCCAGGTGGAATCGTCGAAGTCGAGACCCGTCGCGCGCGCTTCCGTGGCGGCGAGGCGCACCGCGCCCTGCGTGATGACGATGTCGCGGAACACGACCGTATTGCTGCGATAGTCGACGTCGGAAGAGGCGGCGTCGAGCGTGACCGTGCCGGTGGTGCGTGCGCCGCGTGGCTCGGCCGCGGGCAGCCCCTGGGCGAACACGGCGAGGCAGGCCAGCAGCGCCAGCGCCCGCCGGCCTCGATCGGCGGCGGGTCGATCGAGGAAGCCGTGACTACGGGACGAAGCGGCCATGGACGTTCGATTCTAGTCGGACCTGCCGCTGCTTCAAGTTCGCCTCCAGGCCGCGAGCCTCCAGCCATTTTCCGGTCAGCCGCAGCGTGACCTCGGCATCGGTCGTGACCCGCGTCGCGCCGAACTCGTAGCGCAGCGCCTCGGAACGGATCTCCAGCGCCTGGCCGCCGGCACCGGCGGCGTCCGCGCCGACGACGCCGACGATGCGCACGTCGCCGCGCAGGTCGATGCGCGAAGCATCCTCGGGCATGAGCCCGTCATCGGCCGTGAGGCGCCACGGCGCCGCGCCGTCGTCGCGCACCTCCATGGACAGGCGCTCGAGGCCGACCTCGAGCGTGCGCGGGTCCTGCTGGATCGTCGCGGCACGCAGCGCATAGCGTGGACGGCCGTCCGGACCGGTCTCGACGATGCGCGCATCGCTCGCCGAGTAGCCGGTGTCGAGGCCGTGCGAGGCCGAGTCGTCACCTGCGACATTGCCGCCGCCGCCGGCGCAGCCGGCGAGCAGCGCGATGCCGAGCAACGCAGCCGCGCGAAGCCGCGGATGCCTCGCGGCGAGCCGCGTCGCCTCGCGCGCGGGCAGGGCGGCGCGAGACGCACTACGCGGCAGGCGGATGGGCGTCGGCGGTCGTACCACCTCGGCTCCTCAGCGCCCGCGCGCCGCGAGCAGCCGGTCGCAGATCTCGCGCACCGCGCCGTGCCCGCCTGGGGCGTGGGTGATCACGTCGGCCGCCGCGAGCGCGTCCTCGTGCGCATCCGCCACCGCGAACGCGAGGCCCACGGCGCGCATGAGCGCGACGTCGGGCGTGTCGTCGCCGACGCAGGCCACCTGGGCATGCGGCACGCCGAGGCGCGCGCGCAGCCGCTCGAAGGCCGCGAGCTTGTCGTCGATGCCCTGCAGCACGTGCGCGATGCCGAGGTCGCGCGCACGCCGCTCCACGGCGCGCGCGCGGCGGCCGGAGATGATCGCGAACGTGACGCCGCGCCGCGCGAGCGCGCGGATGCCGTAGCCGTCGCGGACGTGGAAGACCTTGAGATGCTCGCCGCGCTCGTCGTAGTAGAGGCGCCCGTCGGTCAGCACGCCGTCGACGTCGAGCACCAGCAGCCGGATGCCGGCTGCGACCAGGTCGAGCGCACGCGCGCCGAGGCGCGGGCGGACCGCGGCGGCGGGCCGTCGTGCCGATGTGGTCGCGGGTGCAGGCTCGGCGCGGCGCGCGGTGGAGGCCGGACCTGCGGATGAGATCACGGGCGCGGGCGCGGGCGCGGGCGCTGCGCGGCGCGCAGCGGAGTCAGGGCGCGCGGGAGAAGCGGATGCACGGCGCGCGGCGCTGGGCGGACGGCGCCTGCGGACGGTGCGGCTGCGGCGGGAGCGGGCCACGGTCGCTCAGACCACGCCTGCGCGCAGCAGGTCGTGCACGTTCAGCGCGCCGACCAGCACGCCCGCGGCATCGACGACCGGCAGCGCGGTGATGCGATGGGTTTCCATGACGTGCACGGCCTCGGCGGCGAGCTCGCGCGGACCGATGGTGCGGCAGCGGCGCGTCATCACGTCCTGCATGGTCGCGGCGTGCACGTCGATGCGCGCATCGAGCGCGCGCCGCAGGTCGCCGTCGGTGAACACGCCGAGCACGCGCGCGCCCTCGTCGACGACCACGGTCATGCCGAGGCCCTTGCGCGACATCTCGACCAGGCCCTGGGCGAGCGGCGTCGCCGGACCCACCTGCGGCACCGCGGCGCCGCGGTGCATCACGTCCTCGACGTGCAGCAGCAGGCGCCGGCCGAGCGAGCCGCCCGGATGCGAGCGCGCGAAGTCCTCGGCCGTGAAGCCGCGGACATCGAGCAGCGCGACTGCGAGCGCATCGCCCATGGCCAGCGCCGCGGTGGTGCTCGCCGTCGGCGCGAGGTTCAGCGGACAGGCTTCCTCGGGCACGCTGACGTCGAGGTGCACGCTGGCGTTGCGCGCCAGCGAGGAGCTGCGGTTGCCGGTCATCGCGACCAGCGGCACGCCGAGGCGCGCCAGATGCGGCAGCAGCATCAGGATCTCCGGCGTCTCGCCGGAGTTCGACAGCGCGAGCAGCACGTCCTGGCGGGTGATCATGCCGATGTCGCCGTGGCTGGCCTCGGCCGGGTGCAGGAAGAACGCCGGCGTGCCGGTGCTCGCCAGCGTCGCGGCGATCTTGCGCGCCACGTGACCCGACTTGCCCATGCCGGTGACGACCACGCGTCCGGTGCAGTCGAGGCAGAGGCGGCAGGCCGCGACGAAGGCCGCATCGATGCGCTCGCGCAGCGCCTCGAGGGCGCGCGTCTCGATCGCGAGCGCGCGGCGGGCGGCCGCGATCAGGGCCTCGGCGGCCCGTGCCTGCGCAGGGGAATCCATGGAGTGGCATGATAGCGCCATGAGGAGCCCGATCCATGCATCCTGATGCCGTTGCCGCCCTGATCCGTGCCGCGCTGCCGGGCGCCGAGGTCCGCGTCGAGTCCGACGACCAGACGCATTTCGCCGCGCGCGTGGTCAGCGCCGAATTCGCCGGCAAGCGCAGCATCGCGCGTCACCAGATGGTCTACCGCGCGCTCGGCGGGCGCGTCGGCCGCGAGATCCACGCCCTGTCGATCGAGGCGCTGACCCCCGAGGAGGCCGGCACGGGCCGGCCCGCCTGAGCGGCGCTCGTGGACACGCTGCAGATCACCGGCGGCATCCCGCTCGAGGGCGAGGTGCGCATCTCCGGCGCGAAGAACGCCGCGCTGCCGATCCTGGCCGCGACCCTGCTCGCCGACGGCCCGGCCTCGATCGCCAACGTCCCGCACCTGCAGGACGTGACCACGATGATCGAGCTGCTCGGCCGCATGGGCGTCTCGGTCACGGTCGACGAGCGCATGCGCATCGAGGTCGACGGCTCGACGCTGCGCCAGCCGGTCGCGCCCTACGAGCTGGTCAAGACGATGCGTGCCTCGATCCTGGTGCTCGGGCCGCTGGTCGCGCGCTTCGGCCAGGCCGACGTCTCGCTGCCCGGCGGCTGCGCGATCGGCGCGCGGCCGGTCAACATCCACGTCGCCGGTCTGCAGGCCATGGGCGCGGACATCTCGATCGAGAACGGCTACATCCGCGCCAAGGCCGCGCGCCTCAAGGGCACGCGCCTCGTGCTCGAAACCGTCACGGTCACCGGCACCGAGAACCTCATGATGGCCGCGGCGCTCGCCGAGGGCGAGACCGTGCTCGAGAACGCGGCGCGCGAGCCCGAGGTCGTCGACCTCGCGAACTTCCTGATCGCGATGGGCGCCAGGATCCGCGGCGCCGGCACCGACACGCTCGTGATCGAGGGCGTCGAGCGCCTGCAGGGCGTGCCCTACGAAGTGCTGCCCGACCGCATCGAGGCCGGCACCTACCTCGTCGCCGGCGCGATCACCAGCGGCCGCGTGCGCGTCAAGAACGCGCGCCCCGAGCACCTGGACGCGGTGCTGCAGAAGCTCGCCGAAGCCGGCGCGACCGTGACCACGGGCGACAACTGGATCGAGGTCGACATGCGCGGGCGCCGGCCGAAGGCGGTCGACGTGCGCACGGCGCCGTATCCTGCATTCCCGACCGACATGCAGGCGCAGTTCGCCGCGCTCAACACCGTCGCCGACGGCGTCGGCACGATCATCGAGACGATCTTCGAGAACCGATTCATGCACATGCTCGAGATGCGACGCATGGGTGCGGAGATCCGTCTCGAGGGCAACACCGCGATCATCAAGGGCGTGCCGCGGCTGCAGGCCGCGCCGGTCATGGCGACCGACCTGCGCGCCTCGGCGTCGCTGGTGCTGGCCGCGCTGGTCGCCCACGGTCGCACCGACATCGAGCGCATCTATCACATCGACCGTGGCTACGAGAGCATCGAAGAGAAGCTCTCGCAGCTCGGCGCGCAGATCCGCCGCGTGCCCAACTGACGAAAAATAGATCGGATTTAAATCCGATCTATTTTTCGCGGCCGCTCGGTGACCTCGACCGACACGGTCGCGACTTCACGGCCGCGCTGCAAGCGCAGCTCGACCTTCGTGCCGGGCTTCACCTGTGCGACGCGCGCCAGCACCTCCTGGGCGCTGCCGACCTCGGTGCCGCCGACCGCGAGCACGATGTCGCCGGGACGCAGGCCCGCCGTCTGCGCGGGGCTGCCGACGTAGAGGTTGGTGACCACGACGCCGCCGCGCGCGAGGCCGAGCTGGCGGGCCTGTCCTTCCTCGATGTCCTCGGGCACGACGCCGATCCAGCCGCGCACGACGCGTCCCTCGGCGATGATCTCCTTCAGGACGCCGCGTACCAGGTTCACTGGGATCGCGAAGCCTATGCCCTCGACGCCGAGATTCTTGCCGATGACCGCGGTGTTGATCCCGACCAGCTCGCCCGCGGCGTTGATCAGCGCGCCGCCGGAATTGCCGACGTTGATCGGCGCATCGGTCTGGATGAAGTTCTCGAACGTGGCGACGCCGAGCTGGCCGCGGCCGGTGGCGCTGACGATGCCCTGGGTCACGGTCTGCGACAGGCCGATGGGGTTGCCGATCGCCAGCACCACGTCGCCGACGCGCAGCAGGTCGGAACGGCCGAGCGGCATCACCGGCAGGCGTCCGAGGTCGATGCGCAGCAGCGCGAGATCGGTGTCGGGATCGCGGCCGACGATGCGCGCGTCGGCGACGCGGCCGTCGGCGAGCTGCACGCGGATGGAATCGGCGTCGGCGATGACGTGGTGGTTGGTGACGATGTGGCCTTCGGCATCGACGATCACGCCCGAGCCGAGCGAGCGCTCGATGCGCTGGCGGTAGCGCGGCGCGAGCTCGCCGAAAGGGTCCTCGAACAGGTTGCGCGGCACGCGCTCGGTGACCACGCGGGCCGTATAGACGTTGACGACGGCCGGCGCGGCACGCTGTACCGCGGAGGCGTAGCTGGGCGTGCCCGCTGTCGCGGGCTGCACCGGTGCGCCGCCCGGGACCGCGGGCGGCCCTGCCGGGTCGACGTCTGCACCGGGGTGCGCTCCCGCGCCATCCGTGGCGGCCTGCGCATCGCCGGGCGTGGCCGGTGGGTCGGCGAGCGGCGGGGAGGCGTCCGGTGCGGCCACCGCGGTGCGGGCCGCGGCCGTCCCGGAGCCGGGCAGCAGATCGGGCCGGAACGCGACGATCAGGAAGGCGAGCGCCAGCCCGCCGACCACGGAGCCGGAGAGGAAGACGAGGCCGCTTTGCGCGCGATTCATCGAGTCGTGGTTTCCGTGACGTGGTGGCCGCGAGCCGGATGGCGTGCAGCCCGCAATGGCCCGGTACCGACGGCGTGTCTCCCGTCGGCGAGCAGGCCCGTGTGTATAATGCGCCGCTTCCCAGACATGCGAATAGCGCCCCGCCTTCGCGGCCGGGTGGAGAGCTGTGATGAGCGACGACGTGATCAACACCCAGGACGTCGACCTGAGCCGGCGAAAATTCCTGATCGCCGCCACGACCGCCACCGGCGCCGTGGGCGCGGTCTTCGCGGCCGTGCC
>JADLDF010000349.1 GCA_020846815.1 Gammaproteobacteria bacterium
ATGCCGATGCGCTGGCCGCGATCGAGACGCACCGGCTCGCCGGTGATCACCTGGTGCTGATGTCCGCGAGCGTGGACCTGTACGTTCCCGAGATCGGCCGCCGGCTCGGCTTCCACGAAACGGTCTGTAGCGGCACGCGCTGGCAGGGAGAACGGCTCGACGGGCGCCTCGCCACGCCAAACCGCCGCGACGAGGAAAAGGCGCGCTGCTTCCGCGAGCTCGCGGTGCATCATCCCGGCGTCGACACGGTCGCCTATGGCAATACGGCCTCCGACCTGCCGCACATGCAGCTCGCGACCCGCGCGGTCATGGTCAATCCGGCGGCGGCGTTGCGTCATCACTGTGCAGCCCAAGGAATCGAGGTCGTGCGCTGGTGAAATCTCCAGATAATTTCAAATATTTTATATAAATACTTGTAATACCTATGATTTCAAGCATTCATACTGGATCATTCTGCCGCTGCCGGTCACGCTCCCGCCGCCGCGTTTCACGGCGGCCCGAAGTAGCTGCAGGCCGCCGCGATGTATCTGGGGCAGTGGACGACCGGGCCTCGCCCGTATCCGCGGGCTGATACATGATCGGCCGGGAGCCAACCGGGCAACGGCAGTGAAACGATCGGACGGGAATCCGGTCTGCTGGCTATGGACCTGCGGCCGCTGCGCCGATGACCGGTGAACGCCACCGCTGCATCTGCCCAGTCGGCTCCTCATGGAGGAATGATGACCCGACGCCGCCCGCCCTCGATCGCGCCTTCGCAGATCACGCCCGAGGCCGTGTTCCACGACCGCCGCAGGATCCTCGCCGCGCTCGGCGCCACGACGCTCACCACCGCCCTGCCCGCCCGGGCTCAGGGCGCAGCCACACCGACGGACTCATCGCCCCCCGCGCCGCCCCGCCACGCCCGCAACGAACGCTGGTCGACGCGGGAAACACCGACCTCGTACGAGGACATCACGAGCTACAACAACTTCTACGAATTCGGCACCGACAAGGCAGACCCGAAAGCGAACTCGCAGAAGTTCCGCGCCCGTCCCTGGAGCGTCGAGGTCGCCGGCGAAGCCGAGGTCCGCGGGCGCTTCGCGCTCGAGGACATCATCGCGCCGCACGACCTTCAGGAACGCGTCTATCGCCTGCGCTGCGTCGAAGCCTGGTCGATGGTCGTGCCCTGGCTGGGTTTCCCGCTGGGGGATCTGCTGAAGCGCTTCCGGCCGGGCTCGAAGGCAAAGTACGTCGAGTTCACGACCCTGCTCGATCCCGCGCAGATGCCCGGCCAGCGCTACGCGGTGCTCGACTGGCCCTACGTGGAAGGCCTGCGCATCGACGAAGCGATGCATCCGCTCGCGCTGCTGGTCGTCGGCGTCTACGGACGGTGGCTGCCGAACCAGAACGGCGCGCCGCTGCGCCTCGTGGTGCCCTGGAAGTACGGCTTCAAGAGCATCAAGTCGATCGTGCGCATCCGCTTCACCGAGCGCGAACCGCGCACGTCCTGGAATCTGTCCGCGCCGCAGGAATACGGCTTCTACGCCAACGTGAACCCAGCGGTCGACCATCCGCGCTGGAGCCAGGCGAAGGAGCGGCGCATCGGCACGGGCTTCTTCGCCGCGCGCAGCGACACCCTGCCCTTCAACGGCTACGCCGCCGAGGTCGCGGACCTGTACCGCGGCATGGATCTGCGGCGCTACTTCTGAACGCGTGAACGCGCCGAGCGCAGACCGCCGGCGAGCGCCCGGCGGATGCGACGCGAGCGGCGCACCGCCGCTTTGGCATCGGCACTGGCAACGGCAACGGCCATGATGACCGTCGAGCAGCGCTACCGCCGGATCTACAAGCCGCTCGTCTGGCTCGGCGCGCTGCTGCCGCTGGCGCTGCTGCTCGGCCGCGGCTTCGGCCTCGCCGGCGGCTCGCTCGGCGCCGACCCGGCCGAGGAGATCCTGCGCGGCTGCGGCAAGACGGCGCTGAACCTGCTGCTGCTGACGCTGTGCGTGACGCCGCTGCGCCAGCTCCTGAAGAACCCGCAGCCGCTGCGGCTGCGGCGACTGCTCGGCCTGTTCGCGTTCTTCTACGCAGCGCTGCACTTCACGGCCTACGTGGTGCTCGAGCTGCAGTTCGACTGGCCGATGCTCGGCGAGGACATCGCGAAGCGCCCGTACATCACTCTCGGCTTCGTCGCCGTGCTGCTGCTCGCGGCGCTCGCGGCGACCTCGACGCGGCGCGCGATGCGCCGCCTCGGCCGGCGCTGGCAGACCCTGCACCGGGCGATCTACGTGGCCGCCGTACTCGGCGTCTGGCACTATGCATGGCAGGTCAAGGCGGACCTGCGCGAGCCGCTGATCTACGCGGCCATGCTCACCGTGCTGCTCGGCTGGCGGCTTTGGAAACACCGCGGTGCGCTCACATCGACGTCCGGATCGTCCACAGCTCCGGGAAGAACTTGAGCTCCAGCGCCTTGGCGAGATAGGAGACGCCGGAGGTGCCGCCGGTCCCGGACTTGTAGCCGATCACGCGCTCCACGGTCTTCAGGTGGTGGACGCGCCAGAGCTGGAACTTGTGGTCGAGATCGACGAGGCGCTCGGCGAGCTCGTA
>JADLDF010000350.1 GCA_020846815.1 Gammaproteobacteria bacterium
CGGAACCGAGAGGATGGAACACGACGATGTCGTCGATGCGGTTGATGAACTCGGGCCGGAAGTGCTGCTGCACGATCTCCATGACCGCGCTCTTCATGCGCACGTAGTTCTTCTCGCCCGCGTATTCCTGGATCACGTTCGAGCCGAGGTTCGAGGTCATGATGACCACGGCATTGCGGAAGTCGACCGTGCGGCCCTGGCCGTCGGTCAGGCGACCATCGTCGAGCACCTGCAGCAGCACGTTGAACACGTCCGGGTGCGCCTTCTCGACCTCGTCGAGCAGGATCACGGCATACGGCCGGCGGCGCACGGCCTCGGTGAGGTAGCCGCCCTCGTCGTAGCCGACGTAGCCCGGGGGCGCACCGATCAGGCGTGCAACCGAGTGCTTTTCCATGAACTCGGACATGTCGATCCGGACCATGGCCTCTTCGGTGTCGAACAGGAACTCGGCGAGCGCCTTGCAGAGCTCGGTCTTGCCGACGCCGGTGGGGCCGAGGAACAGGAAGGAGCCGTTCGGCCGGCGCGGATCGGCGAGGCCCGCGCGCGAGCGGCGGATCGCGTTCGAGACGATGCGCACGGCCTCCTCCTGGCCGACGACGCGCTTCGCCAGCGCCTCCTCCATGCGCAGCAGCTTCTCCTTCTCGCCTTCGAGCATCTTCGCGACCGGGATGCCGGTCCACTTCGAGACGACCTCGGCGATCTCTTCGTCGGTCACCTTGTTGCGCACGAGCTGGGTCTCGCGCGATTCGGCCTCCTGGGCCTGCGCGAGGCGCTTCTCGAGCTCGGGGATGCGACCGTACTGCAGCTCGGCCATGCGCGTGAGATCGCCCTTGCGGCGCGCGGTCTCGAGCTCGAGCTTGACCTTCTCGAGGTCTTCCTTGATGGTCGCGGCGCCCTGCAGCGAGGCCTTTTCGCTCTTCCAGATCTCCTCGAGATCGGCGTACTCCTTCTCGAGACCCTTCAGCGTCTCGTTCAGCGCGGCCAGGCGACGCTTCGAAGCCTCGTCCTCCTCCTTCTTCAAGGCCTCCTGCTCGATCTTGAGCTGGATGATGCGGCGTTCGAGCTTGTCGAGCGCCTCGGGCTTGGAGTCGATCTCCATGCGGATGCGCGCCGCGGCCTCGTCGATGAGGTCGATGGCCTTGTCGGGGAGCTGGCGGTCCGTGATGTAGCGGTGCGACAGCGTCGCCGCGGCGACGATCGCGGGGTCGGTGATGTCGACCTTGTGGTGGATCTCGTAGCGCTCCTGCAGGCCGCGCAGGATCGCGATCGTGTCCTCGACCGAGGGCTCGTCGACCAGCACCTTCTGGAAGCGGCGTTCGAGCGCGGCGTCCTTTTCGATGTACTTGCGGTATTCGTCGAGCGTGGTCGCACCGACGCAGTGCAGCTCGCCGCGCGCCAGCGCGGGCTTGAGCATGTTGCCCGCATCCATCGCGCCCTCGGCCTTGCCGGCGCCGACCATGGTGTGCAGCTCGTCGATGAACAGGATGACCTGGCCTTCCTGCTTGGAGAGGTCGTTGAGCACGCCCTTGAGGCGCTCCTCGAACTCGCCGCGGAACTTGGCACCGGCGATCAGCGCGCCCATGTCGAGCGCGAGGATGCGCTTGTTCTTCAGGCCCTCGGGCACCTCGCCGTTGATGATGCGCAGAGCGAGGCCTTCGACGATGGCGGTCTTGCCGACGCCGGGCTCGCCGATCAGGACCGGGTTGTTCTTGGTGCGCCGCTGCAGCACCTGGATGGTGCGGCGGATCTCGTCGTCGCGGCCGATGACCGGGTCGAGCTTGCCCTCGGTGGCGCGCTGGGTCAGGTCGATGGTGTACTTCTCGAGCGCCTGACGGCCCTCTTCCGCGTTCGCGTCCTGCACCTTCTCGCCTCCGCGGATCTCGTCGATGGCCTTCTCGACCGCGGCCTTGGCGAGGCCCGCGTCCTTCAGCAGCCGTGCGAGCAGCGCCCGGTCCTCGAAGCAGGCGAGCAGGAACAGCTCGCTGGAGATGAACTGGTCGCCGCGCTGCTGCGCGAGCTTGTCGGTGACGTTCAGCAGGCGCGACAGATCGTTTGAGACGTGGATGTCGCCGGGTGCGCCCTCGACCTTGGGCAGACGGTCGAGCGCCTGGCCGAGCTCGGTACGGAGCTTGGCGACGTTGCCCCCGGCCTTGGTGACCAGCGGCCGGACCGTCCCGCCCTGCTGGTCGAGCAGCGCCAGCAGCACGTGCGCAGGCTCGAGTATCTGGTTGTCGCGGCCGACCGCGAGGGACTGGGCGTCGCCCAGGGCCTGCTGGAAGCGTGCAGTGAGTTTGTCCTGTCTCATGAGCGCGAACGTAGGGCCGGGTCGCGGGCTTTCAAGGGAAAAATAAATCCGATTTATTTTTCAGGGATCCTCAGTGGGCGTGGCTCTCGGCGAACGACACCACCAGGATGCCGAGGCCGATCAGTGCGACCTGGGCGAGGCTCGCACGGGTGTCGGCGCGCCGGTGCAGGCCCGGGATCAGGTCGGCGACGGCGACGTACAGCAGGCTCGCCGCGGCGATCGCCAGCGCGTACGGCAGCAGGGCAAGCGTCTGGCGCAGCGCGAAATAGGCGGCCACGCCGCCGACGACCGCGGTGAGGCTGGTGGCGATGTTCCAGGCGAAGGCCCGTGCGCGGCCCATGCCCGCATGCAGCAGCACGGCGAAGTTGCCGACTTCCTGCGGGATCTCGTGCGCCATGATCGCCAGCGCAGTCACCATGCCGAGGTGGAAATCCGTGAGGAAGGCGGCCGCGATCAGCACGCCGTCGAGCGCGTTGTGGAAGGCATCGCCGACGAGCACGAGCACGCCCGAGGCCTGCTGCCGGTGATGTTCGTGAGCCTCGTGCGTCTCGTAGTCCTCGGAATGGCAGTGTCGCCAGAGCAGGAACTTCTCGAGCACGAAGAACAGCACGATGCCGGCGACCAGGGCGATCCCGATGTCGTGCACACGGAACAGCCCGGCGCCCATGATCGCGTGCGGCACCAGCGCGAGCAGCGCCGCGCCGAGCAGTGCGCCGGTGGCGAAGCTGACCATGTGCGGCAGCGCCCGGACCCGGCGGGCTTCCGGCAGCAACAGGAACAGCCCGGCGACCGCGGCGCTGAGCACGCCGCTGGCGAGGGTGAACAGGACGATCGCGGTCAGGGTGCTCAAGTGTTACATTCTAACACTGCGCCTGCCCGGCACGTGCTGCCCAGATGCCGCGACGCGCCCGGCCGCGGCTCCGCGGCGGCTCGTCCACGGCGGCCTAGGGCTGCAGCCAGATCAGCGCCGCCATGCGCCCGGTCCGGGGAGCGTCGCGGCGATGGGAGAAAAAGCGGTCCGGGTCCGAGACCGTGCAGAGCTCGCCCCCCGCGACCCGGGTGATCCCGAGCCGCAGCAGCCGGTCGCGCGCCAGACCGGGCAGGTCGCAGAGCCAGCGCCCCGCCGGGCTCGGCACGAAGCGGGCCGCGGCCTGCGGACCCGATGCCGAGGCGAGAAAGGCGTCGCGGACCTCCGATCCCACTTCGAAGCGCACCGGCCCAATGGCCGGGCCGAGCCAGGCCAGCAGACGATCCGCAGCCACGCCCAGCGCCGCCACGGTGTTCTCCAGCACGCCGGCGGCGAGGCCGCGCCAGCCGGCATGGGCCGCGCCGACGATCGTCCCCTCGCGGTCGCAGAACAGCACCGGGATGCAGTCGGCGACCATGATGGCCAGAACGACGCCCGGCCTGTCGGTGACCGAGGCATCGGCCATCGGGGGCGCACCGGCCACGCCGCTCGCGGCTGCGGCCGCGGGCTTGGGCACCGGTGCGAGTGCGGGCGCCGACGTGGCCGGCGGTGTGCAGACACGAACCACCTCGACACCATGCACCTGATCGAGCCAGCACGGCTCGGTCGGCAGCGCCAGTGCCTCGCACAGCCGCCGACGGTTCTCGCGGACCGCGGCCGGGTCGTCGCCGACGTGACCCCCGAGGTTCAGGCTCGCCCAGGGCGCGGCACTGACGCCGCCGCCGCGCAGCGAGAACGCGGCCCGCACCCGGGCCGGCGCGGGCCAGTCGGGAACGAGGAATGCAGGGCGGGCGGCGAGTTCGCTCACTGCGCTGCTCCACGACGCCGCGGCAGCGCCGCGCGCTGCGCCGGCGCCGAGCGCTCCAGCGCCGCGAGCAGCGCCTGGAAGTCCGCGGGCGGCGGCGCCTCGAAGGCCATCGCTGCACCGCTGCGCGGATGCACGAATTCGAGCCGTGCGGCGTGCAGGGCCTGGCGATCGAAACCGGCGAGCGCCTCGAGCAGCTCGGGAGTCGCACCCGGCGGCAGCCGGCGCCGGCCGCCATAGACCGGGTCGCCGACCAGCGGATGGCCGATGTGCGCCAGATGCACGCGGATCTGGTGGGTCCGGCCGGTCTCGAGCCGCACGCACAACAGCGCATGGGCCGGGAAGCGTCGCTCGATCCGATAGTGAGTCACGGCCGCGCGACCGTCGGGCCGCACCGCCATGCGGGTGCGCTGCGTGCGGTGCCGGCCGATCGGCTCGTCCACGGTGCCACCACCGGTCGGAACACCGACGCAGAGCGCGAGGTACTCGCGGCCGACCTCGCGCCCGGCGAGCGCCGCCGACAGCGCGCCCTGCGCCGCCGGCGTGCGCGCGACCACCAGCAGCCCGCTCGTGTCCTTGTCGAGCCGGTGGACGATGCCGGCGCGCGGCACGCGCGCAAGCTGCGGGTCGAGCGCGAGCAGTGCATTCTGCAGCGTGCCGCTGCGCACGCCGGCGCCGGGGTGAACCACCAGCCCCGCCGGCTTGTCGAACACGAACACGTCGGGGTCGCAATGCACCAGCCGCAGCGGCACCGCCGGGTCGCCGGGCTCGACCGAGCCGTCGGGCTCGTATTCGGGTTCGAGCACGACCTGCTCGCCGCCGAGCAGGCGGTCGCGGCGCCCGAGCGCACGGCCACCGGCCTGCACGCGGCCCGTTTCGAGCCAGCGCTGCAGCCGCGAGCGCGAATACTGAGGCAGGAGCCGGGCCAGCGCGAGGTCGAGCCGCAGCCCCTCGAGCCCCGGCGGCGCCTCGACGACCACGCGCGGCGCGGGCGCCGATAGGGTCTCGACGACCCTGCGCGGTGTAGGCGCAGAGTGAGCATCGACCGCAGCAGACGGCATGGAGGCCGGCATCGCCGCCGTGCCGACCGCTGCCGGCCGGGCCGCACGTTTCGGCCCCGCGCTCTTTCGCCCGGCCGCCGGGGCCTTTGATGGAGGGTTCATGGAGTCCGCTATAATGCCGCGCATGACGCCGTCGCTCGACCTTTCCACGCCGGCCCGGCGTTCCCGCGCCCCGCTCGCTCCGGCCTTCGCGCCGCCCTCCCCGTCGCATTACGCGGCGCCGCGCCTGCGCACGCTGCTGTTCGCGCTGCTGCTGCTGGCCCTGGCCGTGCTGCTCGCCGGCTGCCGTACCAACCGCGAGGCCGACGAGCTTCGCAGCGGTCCCGAGGTCATCTACGACCGCGCCCAGAAGAGCATGGCGCAGCAGGACTACGACAACGCGATCCGTCTCTACGAGGCGCTGAACGCCCGCTACCCGTTCGCGACCGAGTCGCGTCAGGCACGCCTCGACCTGATCTACGCCTACTACAAGGCGCGCGAGTCCGAGTCGGCGCTGGATGCGGCCGACACCTTCATCCGCGAGAACCCGACCCACCCGCGCGTCGACTATGCCTGGTACGTCAAGGGCCTGGTCGACTTCGAACGCTCACCGAACTTCCTCGAGCGCTGGTTCAAGGTGGACCTGAACGAGCGTCCGCCGCAGACGGCACGCAAGGCGTTCGCGTCGTTCCGCAAGGTCGTCGAGGACTACCCCAAGAGCGAGTACGCGCACGACGCGCGGCGGCGCATGATCTATCTGCGCAACCGCCTGGCCGACTACCAGCTCTACGTCGCCCGCTACTACATGAAGCGCGGCGCCTGGGTGGCCGCGGCGCAGCGTGCCAAGGAGACAGTCGAGCAGTACGACGGCGCGCCGGCCGTGCGCGAGGCGCTCGAGCTCATGGTGCAGGCCTACGAGCGCCTCGGCATGAAGGAACTCGCCGACCAGACCCGCCAGGTCTACGCGGCCAATTACGGCGGCGACGAGCAGAAGGTCGTGCCCTACAAGCGGCCCTGGTGGAAGCTCTGGGGCTGAGGCGCGCGCCTCACCGGCTCCAGGGCGGCGCGCAGTCCGCGTCGAGGCCATAGCGCTGCACCGCCGCCTGCACCACGTCCGCGCCGAGCGTGCCGCGCTTCTGCAGCGCGCGCAGCGCCGCGACCGCGATGTGCTGGCGGTCCACCTCGAAGAAGCGGCGCAGCGCGCTGCGCGTGTCGCTGCGGCCGAAGCCGTCGGTGCCGAGCGCCGTGAAGGGCGCCTCGACGTGGGGCGCGACGAGCTGCGGCCAGGCGGCGACGTAGTCGGTCGCGACGATGACGGGCGCTTCGCCGTCGAGGCAGCGTCCGACGTGGCTGCTGCGCGGCTCCTGCGCGGGATGCAGCCGGTTCCAGCGCTCGACCTCGCGTGCCTCGCGCGCGAGCTCGCTGAAGCTGGTCGCACTCCAGA
>JADLDF010000351.1 GCA_020846815.1 Gammaproteobacteria bacterium
CGATCGCGCGCGCGATCCTGAAGAACCCGCCGATCCTGCTGCTCGACGAGGCCACGAGCTCGCTCGACGCCGAGAGCGAGCGCGCCGTGCAGAGCGCGCTCGAGACGCTGATGTCGACGCGCACCACCATCATCATCGCGCACCGGCTCGCGACCGTGCTCAAGGCCGACCGCATCATCGTCATGGACCACGGGCGCATCATCGCCACCGGCCGTCACGAAGAGCTCATCGCCAGCAACCCGCTGTATGCGCGCTTCGCCGCGCTGCAGTTCACCGACATGCTCGCGCCCGTCGCCGACCGCAACGGCGCGTCGGCCGACACCCCGTTCGCCGCCACCATTGCCTGAGGCCCGGATGATCCAGAGCCGCGTTCCTTCACGCCGGACCGGCGCGCGCGCGTTCACCGTGCGCCTCGCACCGAGCGTCGCGATCGCCGCAATGGCATTCGTCCTGCCCACTGCCGGCGTGGCGATCAGCGCCGGAACGGAGCAGGCCACCGCTGCCCGCACCGTCACCGCCGGCACCATCACCGGCGGCGGCTTCGACCGCGCGGCGCTCGATGCCTATGCCCGCGCCCACGGCGGCGAGTCGGCGCCGCGGCAGTATGCCTACGGCGGCACGGCCTACGAGCTGCCGTCGGGCCGGATCCTCGCGACCGTCGACGGCTGGCAGCTCGCGCGCAGCTTCCCCGGCGGCCCGCAGGACCCGGATGCCTGGTACGTCGTGCGTCGCGCCTTCCTGCTGTACCGCACGCCGGACGGCGGCGAGATCCTCGCCCGCTACCCCGACGTGCGCGCCCGCAGCGCCCCCGTGCCGGTGCTGTCGATCGTGCGCCATGCGCTGCAGGGCGATCGCGTCGTCACCACCGGCGTCGCCGGCGTGCACGGCGCGACCCGCGAGGTCGCGCTCGCCGAGCAGCTCGGCGCGGCGCGCGAGGACGACGGCTGGGTGTTCCGCCGCGTGATCAGTCCGCCCGATCCGCAGCAGAAGCCGCTCGAGATCACCGAGATCCTCTACGGCGATGCCCACCGCCCCGCGGCCCCGCGGATCCGCTTCGTGATGACCAAGGTCGCCGAGAACTGGGGCTTCCTGCCGCCGGGCGGCCGCCACGTGCTGCACCTCGCCTGGCGACCCGTGGCGGCGGACTCCGAGCTGCCGGCGAGCGTGCGCTCGCTGCTCGCGAACGAGGCGCCCGCCGCGATCAACTCGCTGCCCGCGACGCTCGAGGCGGCCTACGCCGAACTCGGCCTGTCGCGCCCGCCAAACAAATCCGATTTATTTTCTCCAAACAAATCCGATTTATTTTCTTTCTGAAAATAAATCGGATTTATCTGTAGCCGCGCGCCTGCAGGGTGAACAGCCGGGCGTAGACGCCGTCCTGACGCATCAGGGTTTCGTGGCTGCCGTGCTCGGCGATGCGACCATCGTCGATGACCACGATCTGATCGGCCATGCGCACCGTCGAGAAACGGTGCGAGATCAGGATCGCGATGCGGCCGCTCGCGAGCTGGCGGAAGTGCTCGAACACCTCGGCTTCCGCCTGGGCGTCCATGGCCGCGGTCGGCTCGTCGAGCACGAGGATGTCGGCTTGCAGGCGCATGAAGGCCCGCGACAGCGCGATCTTCTGCCATTGCCCGCCCGAGAGCTCGCGGCCGTCCTTGAACCACTTGCCGAGCTGGGTGCGATAGCCCTCCGGCAGCGTACCGATGAACTCTTCGGCACGGCCCTGGAACGCCGCTTCGCGCCAGCGCGCCTCGTCCTCGAAGGCCGGCTCGTCGCCGGCGCCGATGTTCTCGCCGACCAGCATCTGGTAACGGGCGAAGTCCTGGAAGATCACGCCGATCCGCGCCCGCAGCACGCCCTCGTCCCATTCGCGCAGGTCGAGGCCGTCGAGCAGGATCCGGCCCTGCGTCGGATCGTAGAGCCGGGTCAGCAGCTTGATCAGCGTGGTCTTGCCCGAGCCGTTCTCGCCGACCAGCGCGAGGCTCGTGCCGGGCTTCAGGTGCAGCGTGACGTGCTCGAGAGCCGGCCGGTCGGCACCCGGATAGGTGAAGCCGACGTCCTCGAAACGCACGCCGTCGGACGGATCGGGTCCCGCGCTGCGCCCGCCCTGCAGTCGCTGCACGGGCGTCTCCAGGTACTCGTACAGCGTCGAGAGATAGAGGTTGTCCTCGTACATGCCGCCGATCGCGGACAGGCTCGCCGAGACCGCGGCCTGGCCCTGCCGGAACAGCAGCAGGTACATGGTCATCTGCCCGAGCGTGATCGCTCCGGCGACCGCCGCGAGCGCGATCCAGCCGTAGGCGCCGTACAGCGCCAGCGTGCCGATCAGGCCGAGCGCGAAGCCCCAGCTGTCGCGCCGGATGGTCAGCTTGCGGTCCTCGCGGTACAGGCGCTCGAAGATCGCGCGGTAGCGCCCGAGCAGCCGTTCGCCGAGGCCGTAGAGCTTGACCTCCTTGGCATAGTCCTCGCGCGCCAGCACCGTCTCGAGATAGAGCTGCATGCGCGTCTCGGGCGAGCGCCAGCGGAACAGGCGGAACGCGTCGCCGGCGAATTTCGCCTCGGCGATGAATGCCGGCAGCCCCGCTAGCAGCAGCACGACCACGGCCCAGGGCGAGAACTTGACCAGCAGCACGCCGTAGCTCACCAGCGAGACGGCGTTCTGCGCGAGGCCGAAGGTGCGCATGACCAGTGACAGCGGGCGGCTCGAGGCCTCGCGGCGCGCGCGCGTGAGCTTGTCGTAGAACTCCGAATCCTCGAAGTGCGCCAGCGTCAGCGTCACGGCCTTCTCGAGGATCAGCACGTTGACGCGCTGGCCGA
>JADLDF010000352.1 GCA_020846815.1 Gammaproteobacteria bacterium
CGCGCGCGCAGCAGCTTGCCGCGGATGTCCACCTGCACCTCGGCGCCCGTGGCGCGCGGCACGCGCGCGAAGCCGATCGAGCGCTCGAGCGTCGGCGAGAACGTGCCGCTCGTGACCTCGCCCTCGCCGACGCCGGGCACGAGCACCTTCTGGTGGCCGCGCAGCACGCCACGGTCCTCGAGCAGCAGGCCGACGAGCTTCGCGCTCGTGCCGGCGGCGCGCACCGCCTCGAGCGCGGCGCGGCCGACGAAATCGCGGCCCGGCGGATCGAAGGCGACCGTCCAGGCGAGCCCCGATTCGAGCGGGTGGCGCGACTCGTCCATGTCGTTGCCGTAGAGGTTCATGCCGGCCTCGAGGCGCAGCGTGTCGCGCGCGCCGAGGCCGCAGGAGGCCGCGCCGGCGGCGTTCAGCGCGCGCCACAGGCCCTCGGCCTGCGCCGCGGGCAGCATGACCTCGAAGCCGTCCTCGCCCGTGTAGCCGGTGCGGGCGACATACCAGCCGCCGTCGTGCGTCGCGTCGGCGATGCCGCTCGCGCCCGTGCCCGTGCCAGCGCCCGCGGCGGCGGCGGGCCGCGAACCATCATCACCGGCACTCCTCGCTTGGGCTGCGCCGGTGGCCGCAGCGGCGACGCCGGGCCGCGCGCGGCCTTCGGCACCGGCACGCGCCACCTCGCGCGCAAAAAACGGCTCGAGCGCCAGCGTCGGTGCGCGCTCGGCTTCGGGCAGCTGCGCCGCGAGCAGCTCGCGCACCCGCGGGCCCTGCACCGCGATCATCGCCAGATCGTTGCGCTCGAGGATCTCGAGCGCGGCGCCCGTGGCCTGCGCGCGCGTGCGGATCCAGGCGAGATCCTTGTCGCGGGTGCCGGCATTGACGACCAGGCGAAATGCGGACTCGGCGCGAAAATAGACGATAAGGTCGTCGATGACGCCGCCGCGCTCGTTCAGCATGCAGCTGTAGAGCGCCTTGCCGGGCGTCTGCAGCTTGCCGACGTCGTTGGCGAGCAGGCCCTGCAGAAAGGCGCGCGCGCCCGCGCCGAGCAGGTCGACGACGCACATGTGCGAGACGTCGAACAGGCCTGCGCCGCGGCGCACGGCGTGATGCTCCTCGATCTGCGAGCCGTAGTGCACCGGCATGTCCCAGCCGCCAAAGTCGACCATGCGCGCGCCCAGCGCGACGTGCAGGTCGTGGAGAGGTGTGCGTCTGCCCATGCCCGGTTCCTCCGCAGCGTCGACCTCGCGGCCGACCGTGGCGCCCGCGCCGGCCGCGCGACGCGA
The DNA here is from genome assembly GCA_020846815.1 of Gammaproteobacteria bacterium. The sequence goes on from JADLDF010000352.1 coordinate 1,275, forward strand.
TGCAAAACAAAAAGGGCGGCGGGAGTGCGGCGCGTGATCAGCCGCGCCGTACTCCCGCCGCCCCTCTGTCCCTGCGACCTGAGAGATCGGGCCCGCCGCGCCGGCGACGTGCCGCTCCCCTTCGGTGGGCGCCGGCGCGCCCGTGGCGCGCGGCACCGCTCTCCAGAGTTCGCCTGCGACCTGCCGTTCTGTTGCCTGAGCGTTTCCGGGCGGAACTTGCGCCTTCGGCGTCTCGTATCGCTGTGCGCGAGTGGAGAACTCTCCGGCGAGGTCTGGGTACGCGAACGGGGGCATCATAGCAGCGGGGGTGGCATGGTGTGGTAGGAATCGAGGTTGGCGCTGTGCCATCGGGGGCCGCGTGCGTCGAGCCTGTGTGCATGATCAGGGGGAGGATGGCGCTGCGCCGCCGGGGGCTGCGTACGTCGAGCTTGTGTGCTTGATCAGGAGGATGGCGGCGCGCCGGCGATGGAGGGCCTGCCAGGGTTCTGCCCGCGTCATGTCGAGGCCACGTCAGTGACGTCGGTGGACCAATAGTGGGGCTCCTCAGCACGTGCAGGAGCGTCCATGGCGACTGGGAGATGTGAGGATCGACAGGGGATCCGTTGCGGAAACTCTTGGGGGGGTCAGCAAGATGGAAACGGTCATTCATCGGATGCATGAGGCTTGGGGCGTGCTCGGCGTCGCCCTGGTCCTCAGCGGCTGTGCCGGGGGCGGAGCTGCAACGGGAGGGACGTCGCAGGCTGCCGGGCGTGCGATCGCGGGAGCTGGGACCTTGCCGGCGGCGGTGGTCGAGCGGCGGGTGGCGGAAATCGAGGCGCTGGAGCGGCGGCGGTTCGCGGCCATGGTGGCCGTGGACACGGCCGTGCTCGGAGAGCTGCTCGGCGAGCGGCTGCGCTACTGCCATTCGAACGGCAGCTGCGAGAGCAAGTCGCAGTTCCTCGAGGCGCTGGCCAGCGGGCAGACGCGCTACCGGGCCATCGAGGTGCTCGAACTCGAGCCGCGGGTCGTCGGCACGGCGGTGGTGGCGCACGGCCGCGCCGCGATCACGGGCGAGTCCCGCGGCCAGGCACTGCAGTTCCAGATCATGTTCACCGACGTCTACGAATCGTCGCCGACGGGCTGGCAACTCGTGGCCTGGCAATCGACGCGTCTGCCCTGAAGCGAAGCACCGCGGTGCCGTAGAATCCGCCCGAGTCGATGGAGTGTTGGATGAGGCAACGCAGGAACAGTGTCGTGGCGCGGGTCGGGAAGGTGCGCATCGGCGCCGATGCGCCGATCGTCGTGCAGTCGATGACCAATACCGACACGGCGGACGTCGAGGGCACCGCGCAGCAGGTGCGTGCCCTCGCCCGCGCCGGTTCCGAGCTGGTGCGCATCACCGTCGATACCGACGCGGCCGCGGCCGCAGTGCCGAGGATCCGCGAGCGGCTCGACCAGATGGGCTGCGACGTACCGCTGATCGGCGATTTCCATTTCAACGGCCACAAGCTGCTGAAGACCCACCCGGGCTGCGCCGAGGCGCTGGCCAAGTACCGCATCAACCCCGGCAACGTCGGCCGCGGCAGCCGGCGCGATCCGCAGTTCGCCGAAATGATCGAGATCGCCTGCCGTCATGCCAAGCCGGTGCGCATCGGCGTCAACTGGGGCAGCCTCGACCCGGAGCTGCTGACGCGCATGATGGACGAGAACAATGCCGCTCCGGTGCCGCGCAGCGCCAACGAGATCATGCGCGCGGCCGTAGTCGAGTCCTGCCTGCAGAGCGCGGCACGCGCCGAGTCTCTCGGCCAACCGCAAGACGGCATCGTGCTCTCGGCCAAGGTCAGCGGCGTGCAGGACCTGATCGCGATCTACACGGATCTCGCGGCTCGCTGCGACTATCCGCTGCACCTCGGCCTCACCGAGGCCGGCATGGGCAGCAAGGGCATCGTCGCCTCGACGGCCGGCATCGGCGTGCTGCTGCAGGCCGGCATCGGCGACACCATCCGCGTCTCGCTGACCCCCGAGCCCGGCGGCGATCGCACCCAGGAAGTCATCGTCGCGCAGGAGATCCTGCAGACCATGGGCCTGCGCTCCTTCATGCCGATGGTCATCGCCTGCCCCGGCTGCGGCCGCACCACCAGCACCTATTTCCAGGAGCTCGCGCAGTCGATCCAGGGCCACATCCGCCACCGCATGCCCGAGTGGCGCAAGGTCCACGTCGGCGTCGAGGAGATGAACGTCGCGGTCATGGGCTGCGTGGTCAACGGCCCGGGCGAGAGCAAGCACGCCAACATCGGCATCAGCCTGCCCGGCACGGGCGAGCGCCCGGTCGCACCGGTCTACGAAGACGGCGAGAAGACCGTGACGCTCAAGGGCGAGCGCATCGCCGAGGAGTTCCAGGAGCTGGTCGAGCGCTACGTCGCCCGCCGCTATCCGCGGCGCGAGGCAGGCTGATCGACCGGGCCGGCATGCGCTCGCCGCGGTACGACAGACAGGAGGTTCCATCCATGAGCCAGCTCACCGACAAGAAGTGCGTGCCCTGCGAAGGCGGTATCCCGCCGCTGTCGCACGGCGAGTGCGAGGCCCTGATGAAGCAGCTCGCGCACGGCTGGATGCTCGCGCCGGATGCGAAGCGCATCGAACGCGCCTTCCGCTTCAAGGATTTCTTCCGCACCATGAGCTTCGTCAACGCCGTCGCCCACGTCGCCAACGTCGAGGACCATCACCCGGACCTCGAGATCGGCTACGACTACTGTCGCGTGCGCTACAGCACCCACGCGATCGGCGGGCTGTCGGAGAACGACTTCATCTGCGCCGCGAAGATCGATCGCATCGAGAGCTGACGCCGCGGGCTGGCGTTCTCAGACTCTCGCGCAGTGGTTCGTGCTGGCGCCTTCTTCTTACGCAAACGATCGCTGACACCGGTGGGAGGCGTCTCAACCCTCGACCCCCAACCCAGAAGGCGCCAGCATGAACCCGAATCTACCCGGCGCGACGCCGTGCCGCCTCGGGCAGCTCGCCCACGAGCCCCATCGCGCGCTCGATCAGCAGGCGCTTGGCGAGCGGGCTGGCGTCGACCCAGCCCATGCCCTGCTGCAGGACGCGCCCGATGCGGTCGCGGCCGAAGGACAGGAAGCGGTTGATGCCGTCCATCGTGGCGCTGACGCGCTCGTTGTCGCCCTTGCGCCAGCGCTCGTAGGCACGCAGCACGCGCAGCGCGCCCGGGTCTTCGCCGTCGCGGGCTGCGCGCGCCAGGATCTCGGCGAGCGCCGCAGCGTCGAGGAAGCCGAGGTTGACGCCCTGCCCCGCCAGCGGATGCACGACGTGGGCGGCGTCGCCGACCAGCACGAAGCGCTCGATCGCGTAGCGCGGCGCCAGCAGGCGCCGCAGCGGGAAGGCGGCGCGCTCGCCCTCGAGCACGAGCGTGCCGAGCACGCCCTGGCTCGCCGCCGCCAGCCGGAGCGAGAATTCGGCGGCATCGCAGGCGAGGTGCCGGCGCGCCTCGGCCGCGGGCAGCGACCAGACGATCGAGCAGGTGCCGTCGGCGAGCGGCAGCAGCGCGAGCGTGCCGGCGCCGAGGAAGCGCTGCCAGGCCGTGGCTTCGTGCGGAAGCTGCGGGCGCACCACGGCGACGATCGCGAGCTGGCCGTAGTCCTCGACCTGCGCGTCGAGCCCGGCCAGCCGCCTCGCGACCGACTGCGCGCCATCGGCGCCGACCACGAGCCGCGCTCGGTACCGGCCCGCCGAGGTGCGCAGCTCGACCGCATCGGCGGTGAACTCCAGGCCCTGCAGCTCGCCGCTCGCGAGCGTGCCGCCGGCGGCGCGCAGCGCCGCGAGCGCCGCATGCTGCAGCAGCAGGTTCTCGACGATGCAGCCGAGATCGGGCTCGGCGAGCTCACCGGCATCGAAGCTCAGCGAGCCTGCGCCGCGCGGCGTGCCGTGCTCCGGCCAGACGTGCATGCGCTCGTAGGGGCTGCGGCGCGTGGCCGCGATCGCCGGCCAGGCGCCGGCGGCCGCGAGTATGCGCTCGCTGGCGCGCGACAGCGCCGAGACGCGCAGGCCCACCGGTGCCGCCGGATCCGGCGGTGGGGGCAGCTCGCGCTCCAGCACCAGCACACGCGCCGCGCCTGCGGGCCCCGCCTGGCGCGCGAGCAGCGCACCGAGCGTCGCGCCGACCGGTCCACCGCCGACGATGACGACGTCGTGGGTGATCGCGCCGCTCATCACGACTCCGTCGCGCGGCCGCTCATGAGCCATTCGTCGGGGCCATTCATCAGGATCACTCCTTGAACCCCGCAGGACGCCACGCCGGGGACTCATGGAGAACGAACCCCTTCATGCGCCGAGCCCGAGCCCGCGGGCGAGCCGCGGCGTGCGCCCGGCGAAGCCCCAGCTGATGCGCGACAGCGCGTCCTTGGCCGTCGGCGAGAGATCGAACAGCAGCAGCCCCAGATCGCGCGCCGCGCCGAAGCCCGGCCGCTCGTCGCGGAACAGCTTGACCAGGCCGTCGGTGAAGCGCATGACGCCGTCGCGGTCGGCGCGGCGGCGGCTCGCATAGGTCTCGAGCACCTCGCGCGAGCCACAGTCGATGCGCTCACCCGCGGCGCGCGGCCCGGCGAGTCGCTCGGCCAGCACTTCGGCGAGCGTCACCGCATCGCGCAGGCCGAGGTTGAAGCCCTGGCCCGCGACCGGATGCAGCCCTTGCGCGGCATTGCCGACCAGCACCGTGCGTGGCGCGACCAGGGTGTCGGCCCGCGTCAGGCGCAGCGGATAGGCATTGCGCAGGCCGACCTGCAGCAGCCGGCCGGCACGCCAGCCGACCGCCCGCTGCAGCTCGGCGAGATAGGCTGCGTCATCGAGTACCTGCACGCGCGCGGCATTCTCCGGCGACAGCGTCCAGACGACGCCGAGCGCACCGCCGTGCAGCGGCAGCACCGCGATCGGCCCGGTCGGCGTGAAGCGCTCGTAGGCCGTGCCATCGCTCGGGCGCGAAGCCCGCACGTGCGCGACCATCGCGACCTGGCGGTAGTCCTCGATCCGCGACTCGAGCCCGGCCGCGGCGCGCACGACCGAGTTCGCGCCATCGGCGGCGACCACGAGCCGCGCGCGCAGCGGCGCGCCGGGCTCGACCGCGAGCTCGAGCGCCGCCTCGCCGGCCGTGACCGCGGTCACTCTGGCGGGCATGCGCAGCTCGAGCCCCGCCAGGCTCTGCAGTCGCTCTCGCAGTGCCGCACCGATCACGCGATTGGTCAGCACGTAGCCGAAAGCCTCGATGCCGTGCTCGGCCGCCTCGAGACGCGCAAAGCCGAAACGGCCGGAATCGGAAACGTGGATGCGTCGGATCGGCGCCGCCTCGGCCGCCATGGCCGGCCAGACGCCGAGCGTCTCGAAGATGCGGCGCGTACCGTTGCCGAGCGCGCTGGTGCGGTCGTCGAAGCTCGGCTGGCTGGCGGCCTGCGGCGCGACGCCCTCGATCAGCACGACGCGCAGCCCCAGCGGCTCGAGTGCGATCGCGAGACTCGCACCGACCAGACCGCCACCGACGATCGCGACGTCGACCACGGTTCCAGCCGCAGTTCCAGCCGCAGTTCCGATCACGGTTCCAGCCTCGCCCCCGGTCCCTGCCCCGGCCATCACGCCGCCGCCATCAGGGCTTCGATCTCGTCGGCAGCCTTCGGTGCGTCCGCGGTCAGCACGCTGCGTCCATCCTTCGTGACCAGCACGTCGTCCTCGATGCGGATGCCGAGCCCCTGGAAGCGTCGCGGCACGCCTCTGGCACCCGGTGCGACGTAGAGGCCGGGCTCGATCGTCAGCACCATTCCCGGCTCGAGCACGCGCCACTGATCGCCGAACTTGTAGTCGCCGACGTCGTGCACGTCCATGCCGAGCCAGTGGCCGGTGCGGTGCATGTAGAACCTGCGATAGGCCTGCGACTTGACCAGCGCGGGCGTGCGCCCCTTCAGCAGCCCGAGCTTCACCAGGCCCGCGGTCAGCACCTGCACCGCCGCCTCGTGCGGCTCGTTCCAGTGGTTGCCGGGCTTCACCTTGGCGATGGCCGCCTGGTTCGCCTCGAGCACGACCTC
>JADLDF010000353.1 GCA_020846815.1 Gammaproteobacteria bacterium
GCTCGCCCGCCGCGCCCAGGACCTGGTGCGCATGGGCTACGAGATCATCTCGCTGAACATCGGCAACCCGGCGCTGTTCGGCTTCCGTACGCCGGAGACGATGCGCCTGGCGATGATCGAGAACTTCTCCGAGAGCGAGGGCTACGTCCATCAGAAGGGGATCTTCCCGGCACGCGAGGCCGTGGTCATGCAGCAGCAGGCGCGCGGCGTGGCCGGCGTCAGTGCCGAGGAGGTGTTCATCGGCAACGGCGTCAGCGAGCTCATCGACCTGACGCTGCGGGCGCTGCTGAACGACGGCGACGAGGTGCTGGTGCCGAGCCCCGACTATCCGCTCTGGACCGCGGCCGTGAACCTCAACCGCGGGCGCGCGGTGCACTATCCTTGCCGGCCGGAAAACGGCTTCGTCCCCGATCCGGATGAGCTCGCCGCGCTGGTCACGCCGCGTACTCGCGCCATCGTGGTCATCAATCCGAACAATCCCACCGGTGCGGTCTATCCGCGGACCGTGCTCGAGCGCATCGCACGGCTCGCCGAAAAGCGCGGACTGGTGCTGCTCTGCGACGAGATCTACGACCAGATCACCTACGACGGCGCCGAATTCGTGCCGATGGCGACGCTGGCGCAGGACACGATCTGCATCACCATGGCGGGCCTGTCTAAGGTCTATCGCGCCTGCGGCTACCGCGTCGGCTGGGCCGTGGTCTCCGGCAAGACGCGCATCGCGCAGGAGCTGCTGCAGGCCATGGAGCTGCTCGCCTCGCTGCGCCTGTGCAGCAACGTGCCGGGCCAGTGGGCTGTACAGACCGCGCTCGGCGGCTACCAGAGCATCCGCGAGCTGACGGCGCCGGGCGGGCGGCTGTACGAATCGCGTCGGGTCATCGTCGACTCGACGGCCGCCAACCCGTCGCTGGTGTTGCAGGCGCCGAAGGGGGCGATGTATGCCTTCGTCGGCGTCGACACCGACGCGCTGCCGCAGTTCGACGACCAGCAGTTCGCACTCGACCTGTTGGAGCAGAAGCACGTGCTGGTGGCGCCCGGCGTCAGCTTCAACGTACCGTACCGCAACCACTTCCGCATCACCAACCTGCCGGATGCGGCCACGCTGCGCACGGTGTTCCAGCGCATCGACGAACTGCTCGGCGAATATCGCGAGGCGCCGCAGCCGGCCGCCCGCGGACGCGTCGTCAAGGCGCAGGATCGTTTCAAGTAAATTCGTGGAATCCTCTGTAAGCGTCTGATTTGCAATACCTCGATGACGCCCTATCGGAGGCTCTAGGTAGCGGTGACCCGGTCGTCGTGCCGAGTCGCCAGCGCGCGGTCGCGATCCGCCTGAGCCACGCCGCAGCGCAGCTGCGCCGCGGCCGTACGGCCTGGAACACCCCCGACGTCCAGGCCACCGCCGCCTGGCTGCAGCTCGCCGCGACGCGGCTGCGCGCCGGCGGCGAGACTCTGCCGCGGCTGCTGGGTGCCCACGAGGAATGGCTGCTCTGGGGCGAGGCGGCCGCCGAGCTGACGGCCACGGCGGCATTGCTGCTGCCCGAATCCATCGCCGACGGACTGGCGCGCGCCGCACAGGTGGCAGCCGATCACGCCATACCGTCCGCGGCGATCGCGGCCGATCCGGGCAACGAAGCACGCTGGCTCGCGCGCGCGCTGCAGCACGTCGATCGCCGCGCGGCGGCTTTGAGCGCGCTGCCGCGCCACCGGCTGTGGACGGCGCTGGCCGCCTGCGATCCGGCCGCGCTCGGCGGCCGCCCCGTGCATCTCGTGGGGCACGGCCGCCCGGCGCCGGCGTTCGCGCGGCTGCTGCAGGCCTGGTCGGCGCGCGGCCTGCGGCTCGAGCAGCATGCCGTCGGTGCACCGACGGCGACCGTGCGGGTCGTAGAGGCGAGCGATCCGGCGGCGGAACTGCGGCTCGCGGCCGAGTGGTGCGCGGCCCGGCTCGAGCTCGCGCCGCGGGCCCGCCTGCTGCTGGTCGTACCGGACCTGGCGCGCCGCCGGTTGCAGCTCGATCGCGTGCTGCGCGAGGTGCTGGAGCCGGCGAGCTGTCTCGATCTTTCGGTGGTACCGGTGAGCTTCGGCTTCGAGGGCGGCTCGCCGCTGGCGGAATGGCCGCTGCCGCGCGAGGCGCTCGGCGTGCTGGCGCTGCTGACCCGGCCCGTGCCGCTGCCGGCCGCGGCCGCCGTGCTCGAGGCGCGGTTCTGGCCCGCGGCCTCGCGCCCGGGGCGCGCCCGGGCGCTGCGCTGGCTGCGCGCACGGGCCAGCGGTCCGGTGGAGCTCGCGGATCTGGTCGCGGCTTTCGCTGCGGCCTGTCCGGGCGATCGTGCCTGCGAAGCGCTCGCGGCCCGCCTCGACGAGGCGGCGCGGCAGCTACCGGTAGCTCGTCTGGAAGCGGCCGGCTGGGCGGACGCATTCGCGACGCTGCTCGAGGAGCTGGGCTGGCCGGGTGCAGGCCTCGCCGACACTGCCGGCCAGCAGGCACTCGAGGGCTGGCGCGGTCTGCTGCAACAGTTCGCCGATCTCGGCGGCGCGCTCGCGCCCTGCGCTGCCGGCCGCGCGGTCGACGTGCTGTCCGGCATGGCGCGACGCGAGCCCTTCGCACCGGTCGGTGCGGACGTGCCGGTGCTCGTGACCGGCTCGCTCGACGATCCTCTGGTCCACTACGACGGCATCTGGGTTTGCGGCCTGCAGGCCGACGGCTGGCCGACGCCCGCACGGCTCGACCCCTACGTGCCGTGGATGCTGCAGCGCCGGGCGGGCGTCGAGACGGGCTCGGCGGCCGGCTGCCTGCGTCTCGCGCGCGCGGCCATGGCGGCCTGGCGCGCCTCGGCCACGGAGCTCTGCCTGTCCTGGGCCCGGCGTGACGACGAGGCCGAGCTCGCGCCGAGTCCGCTGCTCGGCGAGTGGGAATCGCGCCCGCTCGAGCCGCTCGCACCGCCGCTCGCGGCGCAGCTGCGCACACTCGCACCGATGCCGCTGGAGGGGTTCGAGGATCGCGTCGGTCTGCCCTGGCCGACCGACCAGCCGCTGCCGCGCGGCACGCGCAGCCTCGAGCTGCAGAACCGCTGTCCGTTCCGGGCCTATGTGGAGCTGCGGCTCGGTGCCGAGCCGCCGCGCGTGCCGCAGCCGGGTGTGTCGGCGCTGGAGCGCGGCGAGTATCTGCACCACGTGCTCGATCTCGCCTGGGGCGGGATCGGCGACTCGGCGCTGCTGCGCGCCCTGACGGCAGCCGAGCTCGAGGCACGGATCGCGGCGGCGGCCGATGCGGCGCTCGCGGTGCTGGGCCGCAGCGGGCGCGGCGGGCTCGATGCCCGCTCGGTCGAGCGGGAGCGGGCACGGGCCGTCGAAGTCGTGCTCGGCATGCTGGCGCGCGAGCGCGAGCGCGCGCCGTTTCGGGTGCTGGCGCGCGAATGGGAGATCGAGGGCGAGGTCGCGGGCGCGGCGATCCGGCTGCGCATCGACCGCGTCGACGCTTTCGAGGACGGACGGCTCGCGATCCTCGACTACAAGACCGGCGCATCGCGCACCCTCGACTGGCTCGGGGAACGTGCCGAGCCCGTGCAGCTCTTCACCTATGCGCGTGCCCTGCAGCAGCGGCAGACCGGAGCCGTGGTCGCGCTCGGCAACGTGCACCTCGTGCGCCGCGGCCAGGTCTACTGCGCGATGACCGCGGCCGACGAGCTGCTGCCGGAATCCAGAGTCGCCTTCGACTGGGAGCCGCTGCTGCGGCAGTGGCACGCACAGGTCGAGCGGCTGGCGCGCGGCTTCCTGCGCGGCGAGGCCGGCGTCGAGCCCATCGCCGAGGCCTGCCGTGGCTGTCATCTGCAGGTGGCCTGCCGCCGCATCGAGCTCGACGTCGGAGGGCCGGCCGATGCCTGAGACGCAAGGCATCGTGCCGTCGCCAGTGGCCGGCAGCGACACTGCAGCGCGTGCGGCGTCGCTCGATCCGGCGCGCTCGATCCTGCTGCAGGCTCCGGCGGGGTCGGGCAAGACCACGCTGCTGACGCAGCGCTTCCTGCGGCTGCTCGCCGAGGTCGAGGCGCCCGAGCAGATCCTCGCCGTGACCTTCACGCGCAAGGCTGCGGCCGAGATGCGCACGCGCATCGTCGGGGCGCTGCGCGCGAGCGGGGCTGATGACGCAGCGGACGCGCTCGATGCGCCGACCCGCGAGCTCGCCACGCTCGCGCTCGCGCGCTCGCATCAGCTGGGCTGGGACATCGAGTCGAACCCGGCTCGCTTGCGGATCCAGACGCTCGACGGCCTGAACCGCTCGCTGGCGGCGAGCCTGCCGATCGCCGCCGCGGCCGGCCAGTCGCTCGAGGTGACGCAGCGCGAGCGCCAGGTCTATCTGGACGCCGCACGTCGCACGCTGCTCGATGCCGAGGCCGATGCGGCGCTGCAGGAGCATTCCGACCGGCTGCTGCGGCGTCTCGACAACCACTGGCTGCGGCTCGAGCAACTGCTGGCCGACATGCTGGCGCGCCGCAGCCACTGGCTGCGGCACGTCGCCGGCAGCGATCCGCTCGACCTGCGGCGGCGCGTCGAGCGCACGCTCGGCGGCATCGCCGCCGCGGCGCTGCGCGAGGCACGCTCGCGCCTGCCGCGGGCGCTGCGCGTCGAGGGCCTGCGGCTTGCCGCGCACGCGCAGCGCGCCGCGGACCCGGCACTCGCGACGCAGCTCGAGGCGCTCGACGATCTCGGCACCGAGCCCGCGCTGCTGCCGGCCTGGTGCGCGCTCGCGCGGCTCGCGCTGACCGCGGACGGCGAGCTCAGGAAGAGGCTGGACGCGCGCCAGGGTTTTGCGGCAGCCGACAAGCCGATGCGCACGCGGGCGCACGATTGGCTGGAGTCGCTGCGCGCGCAGCCGGCGGCGGTGACGGCGCTGGCCGCCCTGCCGGCGTTGCCGCCGGTACGGTTCGAGGCGCGCGACGCCGCGGTGCTCGAGTCGCTGATCGTGCTGCTGCGCTACGCTGCCGGGCAGCTCGAGCTGCTGTTCCGGGACGTGCGGCGCGTCGACTACGTGGCGATCGCCGCGGCCGCGCGTACCGCGCTCGGCGACGACGAGGCCGGCACCGAGCTCACGATCCACCAGGGCGAGCAGCTCCGTCATCTGCTGGTCGACGAGTTCCAGGACACCTCGCTCGACCAGTTCGAGCTGCTCGAGGCGCTGACGCGTGACTGGCAGCCGGGCGACGGGCGCAGCCTGTTCCTGGTCGGCGATCCGATGCAGTCGATCTACCAGTTCCGCGAGGCCGAGGTCGGTCTGTTCCTGCGTGCGCGTGATTCGGGCATCGGCCGACTGCGGCTCGAACCGCTGGCGTTGACCCGCAACTTCCGCTCGGACCCGGCCGTCGTCGGGTTCGTCAATCGCGTGTTCGCGACGATCTTTCCGGCGGCGGACGATCCGCGCGAGGCCGCGGTCCGCTATCTCGCCTGTGAGGCGGCGGGTTCGCGTGAGCCGCGGGTCGCGCCGCGCGTGCGCCTGCGCCACCTGGCGCCGTTCGACGTGCAGGGCGAGGCCGACGCCGTGCTGTCGATCGTGCGTGCGCTGCGCGAGGAAACTCCGGAGGCGAGCGTCGCCGTGCTGGTCGCAGCGCGCAGCCACGCCGCCGCGATCGCGCGCACGCTGCGCGCGGCGGACGTTCCCGTACAGGGCGTCGACCTGATCCCGCTCGCCGAAGTGCCGGTCGTGCAGGACCTGATCGCGCTGACCCGCGCGCTGCTCGACGCCACCGATCGCGCCGCCTGGATCGCGCTGCTGCGCGCGCC
>JADLDF010000354.1 GCA_020846815.1 Gammaproteobacteria bacterium
GACGGTTGCCCATGACCCAGTTGTTGGCGACGAAGGTCCAGACGAGATCGTTGGGCCGCAGCCAGGCGAACACGCGCGCCATCTCGCCGCCCTCGAGCACGCCGCGGCGGCGCGAGCGGCCGATGGCTGCGGCCACGCTGCTGCGCGAGGCGAACTGGCCGAGCAGCGTCGGGGCGGCCGTGTCGAGCACCGTGACCAGCAGCGTCGCCGAGGCGACCGGGCGCTCGCCGCTCGCCTCGAGGTGCGCGAGCAGCGTCGCGAGCGTGAAGCCGCCCGCGCAGGCCGCGAGCACGTTCACCTGGTCCGCGCCGGTGATCTCGCGGGCCGCTTCGATGGCCTGCTTGGCGGCGCGCAGGTAGGTCTCCATGTTCCAGTCGCGCTGTGCGGCCGTGGGATTGCGCCAGGAGATGCAGAACAGCGGCACGCCCTGCGCGACCGCGTACTGCGCGAAACTGCGGCCCGGCGCGAGATCGACCATGTAGAACTTGTTGATCTGCGGCGGCAGCACGACGACCGGCCGCGCATGCACCGCGGCGGTCGCCGGCCGGTACTGGATCAGCTCGAAGACCTCGGTGCGCAGCACCACGGCGCCGGGTGTGGTCGCGAGATTCCTGCCGACCTGGAAGCGGCGCTCGTCGACCTGGCGCGGCATGCCGCCGTTGTTCAGCAGGTCGTCGGCGAAGTTCTGCAGGCCGTGCAGCAGGCTGCGGCCGCGGGTCTCTACCAGGCGCTGGATCGCGCCCGGGTTGCCGAGCAGGCTGTTGGTCGGCGCGAACGCCTCCGTGAACATCGACAGCACGAAGCGTGCGCGCTCGCGATCCGCGGGGCTGGCATCGGCGCGCTCCAGGATGCGCTGGCAGGTGTTGCGCCAGGCGAGGAATGCCTGCATGAGGCGTTTGAAGTAGCCACTGCGTCGCCAGACCTCGTGACTGAAGCGCCGGTCGCGCGGGTCGGGCGCGAGCTGCGAGGCGCCGCGCAGCACCGCTGCGAGCTCGCGGGCGAGGGCGAGATGCTCCTCGAGCAGCACGCCCGGCCGGCCGGCGGCGAGGCGCAGCGTGCGCCGCGCGGCATCGAGCAGCTCCGCCGCGTCGATGCCGATCAGCGGGTTGGCGCCGAGGATCTCTTCGGCGGCGCGCGCGGCGTCGTCGGGGTCGAGCTCGGCGTCGCGGCGGTCGTCCGGAGCGGCCGCCGCCGTGAAGCTGTCGGCGGTCGGCAGCTCGAGGGCTTCGGCGCCGGCCCCGTCTCCGGCACCGTCCCCGGTCCCGGAGCGGGCCGCGGCGGTGCCCGCCGGACGGCGGGTCTTGGAACGGCCGGTTGCGGAACCGCCAGTCTTCGAACCGCCGGTCTCGGAACCTTCGGCCGGGGCCTGCGGCTTTGCACTAACCCGCGGGGCGCGCCGTTTCGCCGCGGAAGATTTCTTCTTCGGCAGGCCGCGCGATTTCTTGAGCTCGTCCGCGCTGGTGTCCATGTGAACTCCGTCGCAGAGGCGGCATCTGCCCGCCGGTTATGTCACCCGGGCGCAAGGAACTCCACCCGGCTGTGATTATGGTCACATGACGATATCAGGCGGACCCCTAGGATAAACCCCGACCTAAAGTCCGCGACGTTCCTGCCGTTAACGTCCTTTCAGGGTACGCGCTGCGGGGAACGCGAGTCCACCTGCCACGGTCGAGCAGGTCTTCTCGGGCGGAAGAGGTCGCCTGCTTCCGCCTCAGGAGTCTAACGCGATGTCCAGAACCCTGCTCGGGGGCGCCCTGCTGGCGCTCACGATGCTCGTTGCCGCGCGGCCGGCCGCCGCCGTCGGCGCGGCCGCCGGCCTGCAGATCGACAACACCGCGCAGGTCAACTACACGCTCGGCACGGCGACCGTGACCGAGCCGTCGAACACCGTCAGCATCGTCGTCGCCGAAGTGCTCGACGTCACGGTGACGCTGCAGAGCCCGACCGTCAGCGTGTCGCCGGGCGCGACCAGCCAGGTGCTCGTCTATCGCATCACCAATACCGGCAACGGCAGCGAGTCGTTCCGTCTGACGCTGCAGAACGTGCTCGGCGGCGACGATTTCGATCCGCTGGCCGCGGTGCCGGCGATCTACTTCGACACCGATTCGAGCGGCAGCCTGACGCCGGCCGATACGCCGTACACGCCGGGCAGCAACGATCCGGCGCTCGCGGCCGATGCCTTCACGACCGTGCTGGTCGTGAACTCGATCCCCACGCCGCTCGCCAACGGGGCGCGCGGCCTCTCGCAGCTGCGCGCGGCTTCGCTGACGGGCACGGGCGCGCCGGGCACGGCCTTCCCGGGCCAGGGCACGGCGGGCACCGATGCCCTGGTCGGCACGACGGGCGGCGAGGGCGATGCCACCGGCGAATACCAGGTCGCGGACCTGCGCCTCACGGCACTCAAGAGTGCGACGGTCAGCGATCCCTTCGGTGGCAACCGCCCCGTGCCGCTTGCGCAGATTACCTATCAGGTCGTGATCACGCCGAGCGGCGCCGGCACGGCCTCGTCGGTCGTGTTCACGGATCCGATCCCCACGAGCACGACCTACCTGCCGTCGAGCCTGCGCCTCAACGGCAATCCGTTGACCGACGAGGCGGCCGACGCCGACGCCGGCAGCTACCAGAGCACGCCGATGCGCGCGGTGCGCGTCGCGCTCGGCGACCTCGGCCAGGCCAGTGGCCCCCAGACCATCACGTTCACCGTGACCATCGATTGAGCACGAAGGAGTTCCCCATGAAGTCCCCGATCCATCCGCAGTTCGCGCTTTCCCTGCTCGCGCTCTTCGCTTCCGCCAGCTGGGCGGCCGACGGCGCGCCGCGTCGCGGCTGCATCGAGCTGAAGACCGTCGCTGAGACCGAGACGGAGGTCGTCGATGCACAGGGTCAGAAGTCCACGAAGCTCGTGCCGGCCTCGAAGGTCGTGCCGGGCACCGAGGTCGTCTGGACCGTCACCGCCGCCAACGTCTGCGACAAGCCGGCGGACAAGGTCGCGGTCGACAACCCGATTCCTGCACACATGAGCTTGGTCGCGGATTCGGCGATCGGCGCAGGCGCCGACATCCTGTTCTCGACCGACGGGCGGCAGTTCGCCGACGCCTCGTCGCTGCTGGTGCGCGACGA
>JADLDF010000355.1 GCA_020846815.1 Gammaproteobacteria bacterium
CGCAGGAGGACGTGAAGAAGACACAGGGATGATGGGGGAAGTCGGAACACAAGAAGAAAAATAGAAGAAGAACAAGAACTTTTTGGCAATTGTTCGAGTCTGTCAGCTTCGAATGATTGGTGGTCGAAACGAACTTCTTCTCCCTGTGTCTTCTTCAGGTCTTTCTGCGCGGGCTGCGGCCCGCGATGCCTGAATCCTCTCGACGATCCTGTCCGGCCGCGCGCCCGTCGCGCGCGGCGATCGCAGTCAGTCCCGGGACGGGAACAGCAGCGCGACGACCTCGCGTCCGTCCTGCGCCAGCACGTTGTAGGTCCGGCAGGCCGCACCCAGCTCCATGACCTCGATGGCGATGCGGCGTTCGAGGAACCAGGCGCGCTGGCGCGCCGGCAGGAAAGCCTGGCCTGCGGCCCAGCCGACGATGACCATCTCCGGAGCGAGCTCGAACACGGCATCGAGGTCTTCGAGCCGCAAGTCGAAGGGGGTGCGGGGCCGCAAGGAGGTGACGAGCCGGTGTGGCGCGACGAGGCAGGGTGCGTCGATGCGCTGTTCACCGACGCGGATCTCGCCCTCGCCGTAGCTGCGCACGAGGTTCGTGCCCGCCGGGTTTTCCATCGTCAGTTTCACGCTTCGCTACCATACGCGATGTGCGTGAATTCCTGCTCGTCGTTCCCGATCTGCCGCCTGCCGCAGCCTCGTCCGGCGCCGCCGCCGCATCCGCGGCGCGCGCACTGGCGCGGCTGCGTTTCGCAGCGGCGCAGCCGCTGCGCTCCGGCTGGCGCGCCTGGGTGGCACGCCGCCTCGGGCGGCCCGACCTCGACGGCCTGCCGCTCGCCGAAGTGGTCGCGGCCGCGATCCTGCCGCGCGAGACGCCGGGCGATCCCGCCTCGCCGAGCGGCGCCTGGCTCGCGACCCCGCTGCACCTCGTGGCCGGGCTGGACACCGTGCATCTGCCGCGCGACGGCATCGTCGTGCTCGAGCCGGCCGAGCGCGAAGCGCTCGCCGGCGGTTTTGCGCAAACGCTCGGTGGCGGGCGGCTCGCGCTGCTGCCGGCCGGCGCCGATGCCTTCGTGGTCCTCGGACTCGATCTCGATGCGGCGCGTACCGTCGACCCGCTCGACTGCCTGGGAGGCAGTCTCGTCGACGCGCAGCCCGCCGGGCCCGGCGCGGCCGCTTTGCGGCGGCTGATGTCCGAGATCGAGATGTGGCTGCACGACCATCCGGTCAATACGGCACGCCTGGCGCGGGGCGTGCGACCCGTGCGCGCGCTCTGGCTCTGGGGCGGCACGGCGCCACCGCGACCCGCGACCGCGGCGATGACGGGAGATGCGCGGCCGGACGCGGGCGCGATCGCGGCCACGGCGCACCGTGTCGTTCCGCGGTGTGTCTACGCCGACGATGCCTGGACGCGCGCCGCGGCCCGGCTCGCCGGTGTCGAGCTCGCGCCCGAGGGCAGCGGTCCCGATGCGCTGGCGTTCGCGCTCGACGGCGACGCGCTGGTGACGGCGCGATTCCATGCCGAGGACCCGCCGGACGCCGCGGCCTTCGAAGCGCGTTTTCTCGAGCCGGCGCTCGCGGCGCTGCGCGTCGGCACGCTCGGGCGACTGACGCTGGTGACGGCCGACCGTGCCGTCGCCGTCGAGGCAGGCGATCGCTTCCGACTCTGGCGGCCCCGGCGCGACTGGCTGACGGCGCTGGAAGGCTGAGGGGGCGGGGCCGATGACGCTGCAGATCGTCCGTCGTGCCGCTGCCGCGGCGCCGCTCGCCGCGCTCGGCACGCTGCACCCGGTGCTGGCGCGCGCCTATGCCGCGCGCGGCGTCACGGCGGCGGCGGAGCTCTCGCCGTCGCTCGAGCGGCTGTTGCCGGTCGGCACGCTGGAGCACATCGGCGCGGCCGTCGAGCTGCTGCTCGCGCATCGCGCGCGCGCCGGCCGCGTGCTGGTGATCGGCGATTTCGACGCCGACGGCGCGACCAGCACGGCGCTGATCGTGCGTGCGCTGCGTGCCTGGGGCTACGGCGCCGTCGACTTCCTGGTGCCGAACCGCTTCCAGTTCGGCTACGGCCTCACGCCCGAGATCGTCGAGCTGGCCGCGACGCGTGCGCCGACGCTGGTCGTCACCGTCGACAATGGCATTTCGAGCCTCGCCGGCGTCGCCGCCGCGCGCGACCGCGGTATCGACGTGCTGGTCACCGATCATCACCTGCCGGGGCGGGAGCTGCCGGCGGCGAACGTCATCGTCAACCCGAATCTCGCCGACGCAGCCTTCGGCTCGCGCGCACTCGCGGGCGTCGGCGTCGCGTTCTACGTCATGGCGGCACTGCATCGCGAGCTCGAACGTCGCGGCCTGCTGCCGGCCGGCGTAGCCGGCAACGGCGGCCCGCCGACGCCGGCTACGCTGCTCGATCTGGTGGCGCTCGGCACGGTTGCCGATCTGGTGCCGCTCGACGCCAACAACCGCGTGCTCGTCGCGCAGGGCCTCAGGCGCATCCGCGCGGGCCGCTGCGTGCCGGGCATCCGCGCACTGCTCGAGCTCGGCGGTCGGCAGCCCGCGGGCATCACCGCCGCCGATCTCGGCTTCGCCGTCGGTCCGCGGCTCAACGCTGCCGGGCGGCTCGACGACATGAGCATCGGCATCCGTTGCCTGCTGGCCGATTCACCGGCCGAAGCGCAGGCGCTCGCGGCCCGTCTCGACC
The DNA here is from genome assembly GCA_020846815.1 of Gammaproteobacteria bacterium. The sequence continues at coordinate 2,693 of JADLDF010000355.1, forward strand.
AGCTCAACCAGGAGCGCCGCGCGATCGAGACCAGGATGCAGGAGCAGGCGCTCGCCGCGGTGCGCAGCCTGCGCGATGCGGCCGAGCTGCAGGGGCCGCGGCGCCACGGCCTCTGCCTGTTCGACCCGGGCTGGCATCAGGGCGTCGTGGGTCTGGTCGCGAGCCGCATCAAGGATCACGTACGCCGGCCGGTCGTGGCCTTCGCCGACGCCGGCGAGGGGCTGCTGCGCGGCTCGGCGCGCTCGGTCGCGGGCGTGCACGTGCGCGACGTGCTGGATGCGATCGCGACGCGCGAGCCCGGGCTGCTGGCGAAGTTCGGCGGCCATGCGATGGCGGCGGGGCTGACGCTCGCGGCTGCGGACCTGGACCGCTTCGCGCGCGCCTTCGACGCCGAGGTGGCGCGCTGGCAGGCAGGCGGCTCGCTCGCCGACCGCGTCGAGACCGACGGCGAGCTCGCGCTGGAGGAGATCTGTCTCGAGACCGCGCAGGCCGTGCGCGAGGGCGGCCCCTGGGGGCAGGCCTTCCCGGAGCCGAGCTTCGACGGCCGCTTCGCGATCCGCCGCACGCGGGTCGTCGGCGAGAAGCACCTGAAGATGTGGGTCGAGGTCGAAGGCGCGCGACGCAGCTTCGACGCGATCGCGTTCAACTACTTCCAGGGCCGCGAGCCGGGCGCGCCGCTGCCCGGCGGCGCCCGGCTGGTCTACCGGCTCGACGTCAACGAGTGGCAGGGTGAGCGGCGGCTGCAACTGCTCGTCGACCACGTGCTGCCCTGACCTCGCGGCGTCTTCCGGCGGGTGGCGTCTGCTAGAATGCGCGGATCATGATCGAACTCGGCCAGCTGAAGCGCAGTCTCGCGGACCTCCAGGAGCGCATGAGCTCCTTAAGGGGGTTTCTTTGAATACGACGACAAGAAGGAACGCCTAGAGGAAGTCTCTCGCGAGCTCGAGGACGCGGCGGTCTGGAGCAAGCCCGAGCGCGCCCAGGAGCTCGGCCGCGAGCGCTCCAAGCTCTCAACCGAGATCGAGCAGATGGACCGCGCCACCACCGCGGTCGCCGATTCGCTCGAGCTGCTCGCGCTCGCCGAGGCCGACGACGACGAGGCGACTGCGCGCGAGATCGAGCGCGACCTGCCGAGCGTCGAGGCCGCGGTGCGCAAGCTCGAGCTCAAGCGCATGTTCCGCGGCGAGATGGACTCGCACAACGCCTACGTCGACATCCAGGCAGGCGCCGGCGGCACCGAGGCGCAGGACTGGGCGCAGATGCTCATGCGCATGTATCTCAAGTGGGCTGCGAACCGCGGCTTCGAGACCGAAGTCATCGACTCGAACCCCGGTGAGATCGCGGGCATCAAGAGCGCGACCATCGAGGTGCGCGGCGACCACGCCTATGGCTGGCTGCGCACCGAGCTCGGCGTGCACCGCCTGGTGCGCAAATCGCCGTTCGATTCCGGCAACCGCCGTCACACCTCGTTCGCCTCGGTGTTCATCTCGCCCGAGGTCGACGACGACATCAACATCGAGGTCAATCCGGCCGACATCGAGATGGACGTCTACCGCTCGAGCGGCGCCGGCGGCCAGCACGTCAACAAGACCGAGTCGGCGGTGCGCCTGCGGCACATGCCCTCGGGCATCGTCGTCGCCTGCCAGAACGAGCGCAGCCAGCACAAGAACCGCGCCACCGCGATGAAGATGCTCAAGGCCAAGCTCTACGAGCTCGAGGTCAACAAGCGCAACGCGGCTGCGAAGGTGCTCGAGGACGCCAAGTCGGACGTGAGCTGGGGCCACCAGATCCGCTCCTACGTGCTCGACCAGTCGCGCATCAAGGATCTGCGTACCAACGTCGAGGTCGGCAAC
>JADLDF010000356.1 GCA_020846815.1 Gammaproteobacteria bacterium
GCGATACCGGTATCGCCACGGCGCTGCGCTCCCTGGCCGCGCGCAGCGGCCGTCACCCGCGGCGCGAGGACCTGCTCGCCGCCTTCCGGCATCACGAACACGCGGTACTGCAAGCCCGACCCGGCGACAGCTTCCGCGAGGTGCTCGCCGACGCGCATTCGCGCCTGGCGCGCGACTGGGCGGTGCCCTGCCCGGACGACGAGCATCTGTTGTTCGCCCGGTCGATCATGGACTGGCCCGCATTCCCCGACGCTGCGGGCTCGCTGCAGTATCTCAAGCGCTATTTCCGCCTCGCGATCGTCAGCAACGGCGATCGCGATGCCATACGGGCGGCCGGTCGCCGCCTCGAGGTCGGCTTCGACCTGGTCTGCTCGGCCGAGGACGCCGGCGCTTTCAAGCCGGACCGCCGGCCCTTCGACCTGCTGCTCGCGCGCGCCGACCGGCTCGGGGTCGGCCCGCGGCGGTCGTTGCATGTCGCAACCAGCGTGCCTCATGATCTCGTACCGGCTGCTGCGACCGGTCTTGCCTGCGCATGGCTCGATCGCGCCGCATCGGGGGGCGCCGTGATGGCGGATGCGGAACCGTCGTCAGACAGGTTCGACTACGTGTTCCGCAGCCTCGCGCATCTCGTCCGGCTACACCAGGAACAACTTCGATCCTGAGGCCCTCGGCGACTCCGCGACACCAGGACCCACGCCATTGCGCAACGTCAAACTCGACCGCACCGACCTCAAGATCCTCGCCGAGCTGCAGCGCAACGGCCGGATCACCAACATCAACCTCGCGAACGCGGTGTCGCTATCGCCGAGCCCCTGCCTGCTGCGCGTCAAACGCCTCGAGGAAGCCGGATACATCACCAGCTACAACGCGCACATCGACATCGCCAAGCTCGGCGAGACGATCACGGTGTTCACCGAGGTCACGCTGCACGATCACAAGCGCGAGGATTTCCTGAAGTTCGAGCAGAGCATCCGCACGATCGACGAGGTGATCGAGTGTCACCTGATCAGCGGCGGCTACGATTACCTGCTGAAGTTCCTGACCCGCGGTGTGGCCCACTACCAGGCCGTTATCGAGGGCATCCTCGAGCGCGACATCGGCGTCGCCAAGTACTTCAGCTACATCGTCATCAAGACGCCGTTCCAGAAGCTGCACTACCCGCTCGCGAAGCTGTTCGGCGAGGATCAGCGCTGAGGCGCCGCGCCGATCGACAACCGCGACGGCAGACGCCGCAGATACTCCGGCGGCGGCCCGGTCAGCGGCCAGCCCTCGCCCGGCAGCCCGGGGTAGTCCGGATCCCAGGGATAGACCGCGATCCGCGCGCCGGCGGGGCCGAGCAGCCGCGGCAGGATCGGCACGATCGGCCGGTAGCGTTCCGCCTCGAGCAGCCGTGCCAGGCTGCCATGGGCGGCGTAGGTGAGCTGCAGGTCGAGCAGCGTCAGGCGCGTCGGCGGCATCAGCAGCATGCGCCCGCTCGCGGCAGCCTGGAGTGCCGCCTCAGGGCCGAACCACAGGCTCTCGACGGCCTCCCGGGTATCGCCGACGACGATCTGCCCCGACGGCAGCGCGGCGGCGAAGAACCAGGTATCGAAGCGTCGCTCGTGCACACCCGGTGTGATCCAGCGGCCCCAGCCGACGAGATCACCGCCGTCCGCGTCGGCCCGCAGCTGCACGCCGGCTTCCTCCAGGCACTCGCGCACCGCGGCGTGGCGCAGCGCCGCGAGCGGCTCGCTGGCGTAGTCGCCGTCACCTGGATCGACCATGCCGCCCGGATACACCCAGGTGCCGCCGAACCACAGCGTCGAGGCCCGACGCTGCAGCAGCACCTCGAGGCGACCCGCGGTTTCGCGCAGCAGCATCACCGTGGCGGAGGGCCGCGCCGGCGGCGGGGCTGGGACGAGAGTCGTCATCGCGCCGGCAGTCTACGCCCGGCATGGGTTCGCGTGAACGCCGCCGCTCGCCCATAATCGGCCGATGCCGAGCTCGAGCTTCCTGCTGCAGCTGCCCGGGGCGACGACGATCCTCGTGCTAACGCTGGCCTTCAGCGTCGCGGGCCTGCTGTGGTTCCCCGGCCTGATCGATCGCTGCGTGCTGCGTCCCTACTGGCTGGTGCGCCGCAGTCAGTGGCACACCCTGGTCAGCAGCGGCCTGGTGCACGCCGATTTCGGTCACCTGCTGCTGAACATGCTGACGTTCTGGTTCTTCGCCTTCCAGGTCGAGCGTGTGATCGGCACCGCACGCTTCGTGCAGCTGTACGTGCTCGCGCTGGTCGTGAGCGACATCGGCACCTTCCTCAAGCACCGCCACGACCCCGAATACGGCTCGCTCGGCGCCTCCGGCGCGGTCGCCGCGGTGCTGTTCGCGTCGATCGTCTACTTCCCGGACCAGAGCCTGTTCATCATCCCGATCCCGGTGCCGATCCCCGCGCCGCTGTTCGCGGTCGGCTACGTTGCGTTCTCGTGGTATTCGGCGCGCCGGGCGCGCGGCCGCATCAACCACGATGCGCATCTCGGCGGTGCGCTGTTCGGGCTGCTGTTCGTCGCGCTGACCGATCCTGCGGCTTTCGGCGGCCTCGCCCGCGCTCTCGGCTGAGCGAGGGCCGCCGCGAGCTGCACGCGCGTCATCGGCTTCGACAGATAGTCATCCATGCCGGCCTTGCGCCAGTCGCGTTCGCCCTGGGTCGCGGCATTCGAGCTGAGCATCAGCAGGCGCATCGAGGCGAGCGCGGGATGCTCGCGGATGTCGCCGGCGAGCTGCAGACCGTCCCGGCCCGGCATCTGGTGATCGAGGATAGCGAACTGGAACGGATCGCCGGCGCTGACCGCCGCGTCGAGCATCTGCAGCGCCGGCTCGGCATCGGCCGCGCTGCCGAGCCGCACGCCCCAGGCCGCGAGCAGGTGCTCGAGGATCTCGCGGTTGCTGTCGTTGTCGTCGACGATCAGGCCGTGCAGGCCCTGCAGCTCGCGCAGGCTTTCGCCTCCGGCGGCTGCACCCGCCGGGCGCGCACCCGCGGCCGCGCGCTCGAACGGGATCTCGAACCAGAAGATGCAGCCCTCGCCGGGCGTCGAACGGCAGCCGATCCGTCCGCCCATGAGCTCGGCGAGCTTGCGGCAGATCGCGAGCCCGAGGCCGGTGCCGCCGTAGCGCCGCGTGATCGAGCTGTCGGCCTGGACGAAGGCCTGGAACAGGCTCGCCTGCGTCGCTGCATCGAGGCCGGGTCCGGTGTCGCGCACCTCGCAGCACAGTACCGGGCGCCCGCCGTCCCCGGTGCGCCAGGTCACCACCACGACGACCTCGCCCCGCTCGGTGAACTTGATGGCGTTGCCGACGAGGTTGGTCAGGATCTGCCGCAGCCGTGCCGGGTCGCGAGCAGCAGCTCGGTCACCCCCATGACGCCATTCATGGGCGTGCGGATCTCGTGGCTCATGCAGGCGATTGGCGCTCTCGGCCGCCTCGCGTGCCTGGCGGGGGGCTTCAGCCGCCGCGCGGCGCGCTTCGAGCTCGACCTGCTGGAGCTGGTAGAGCGTGCTGCCCGCGAAGCAGCATCAGCAGCACCACCGCGACCGTGACGATCGACGTCAGGCGCGCGGCGCGCACTTCGGCGACCCAGGCCGACGCGGCATAGTCGACGCCGACGATCGCCTCGACGCGTCCCTCGGCGTCGTGCAGCGGCCAGTACGCCGGCACCCAGGTGCCCCAGCGATCGGTGTAGGGCTCGGAATCGATGACTCCACGGCCGGCGGCCGCCTCCGCGACGAGCTCTCCGCCGAGCTCGAGCGTCTCGCCGATCTCGGTGCGCGACTCGCGCTCGCCTTCGAAGCGGCCGTTGGGGTCGTAGTCGGTCTCCGAATCGACGATCAACGCGACGTTCTCCGCATCGATCAGACGGAACGTATAGATGTCGTTGACCACGGGGTTGGCCGCGAGCCAGCGCTTCTGCGCGGCGATGAGTTCGAGATAGGTCGGATCCTCCGGCGGCGTGTCGCTGCCGATGCGCGCATGCCCCAGCCGCTCGATCTCAATCGCGTAGCTCGGCGCGAAACCCATGACCGCACGCTCCAGCTTCTCGACGGTCTGGCGCGCGTTGCGCTCGACGAGCCAGTTGCCGGCGAGCAGCGCACCGATCACGGCGACCGCGACCGCCCACGGCAGGCCGGAAGAACGACTGCGACGGCGCAACCAGAGATGCAGCAGCACGAAGGCCGTGGCGGCAGCGCCGCAGAAGACCAGGTCGTCGAGGGAAATGGGCATGGCTCGGCCGGAACGTGGCGACGCTACGGTATCGGCCGGCCGGCGGATTCATGGACTCTCCGCGGTCCC
>JADLDF010000357.1 GCA_020846815.1 Gammaproteobacteria bacterium
TGGACGCGCTCGCCGCACGGCGCGACGCTGCGGGCAGGTTCCGTGCCGACTCGTCCGTTTCGGGTTAGGCTGACATCACCACGGCTGCTCGCCGCAGGAAGCAGACATGTACGAAGCGTTCTACGGATTCAAGACCAAGCCGTTCAGTCTTCTGCCGGATCCGGCCTTTCTCTATCGCAGCCGCAAGCACCAGCTCGCACTGGCCGCGTTGCAGTACGCCGTGCAGAGCCGGCTGGCGCTGTCGGTCGTCACCGGCGAAGTCGGCTCGGGCAAGACGACACTGGTGCGCCAGCTCATCAATGAATCCGGTGACAGCGTCACGGTCGGCCTGATCTCGAACACGCATCGTGGCTTCGGCAACCTGATGCAATGGGTCGCGCTCGCGTACGGCCTGCCATTTCGCGACAAGGACAAAGTCGAGCTCTATCACGATTTCGTCGAGTTTCTGTGCACCGAGTACGCGAAAGGCCGGCATACGCTGCTGATCGTCGACGAAGCGCAGAATCTCGATCCGGAGACGCTGGAGGAACTGCGGCTGCTGACCAACGTGAACTCCGACGATCACATGGTGATGCAGATGCTGATCGTCGGTCAGCCCGAGCTGCACGACACATTGAAGCGTCACGATCTGCGTCAGCTCGCGCAGCGGATCAGCGTCGCCTACCGGCTCGAGCCGCTCGACGCCGAGGAGACGGCGGCCTATGTGCGGCATCGGCTGACCGCGGCCGGTGGCAACCCGAATCTCTTCCACAAGAACGCGCTGCGGCTGGTCCACAGCAACAGCGGCGGCATCCCGCGCGTCATCAACACGCTCTGCGATCTCGCGCTGGTCTACGGCTATGCCGACGAGAAGAAACAGATCGACGCGCTGCTGATCGCCGACATCGCGCGCGATCGGATCGACACCGGGCTGTACGGCGATACGGTCTACGACGTGAATTCGTTGAACCTGCCGAAACGCAGTTCGTCGCGGCGGCGCAAGTCACGCAACAGCGTGCGGCGTGAACCGGCTGCGGACGACACGCCGCCGGCCGACGCCGACGAGACGCTGGTCGAGGGTTCGTTCGATGCGCCGATCGATCTCGTCGTCGATGGGTCCGCGCCCGACGGACTCGAGGCGGCGGTGAACGAGGAGGGCCCGCACGACGACGAAGACGGGCCGGGCACACACGACGCGAAGGTCACGACGCTGCGCCCCGACGGCAGCACCGAGCGGCGCAAGCAGGGGCGTTAATGCCCCGCCGAAGTGTGGTCGACGCCGAACTCAGCGCTCGCGCAGCGCGGGGATCACCGCTTCGCCGAACAGACGGATGGAGCGTTCGAGCGCGGCGCTCGGCACGCCCGGCAACTGCATGCGGCAGATGATTTCCGTCGGCGCCAGCTCGTCGATGAGTGCATCCAGCGTCGAGCGCACCTGCGCGGGATCGCCGACGACATAGCGTGAGGCGAAGCTGCGGAAATCGAGCATGTCGTCCTGCGTCACCAGTTCGCCGCGATCGTTGCGCAACTGGCGTTCACCCTCGACCGATTTGCGGCTGTAGAGTCCGAACAGCTCGACGATCGCAGGACCGGCCAGGCGTTCGGCTTCGTCCTGGGTCGGCGCGACGAACACCTCGCGGATGATCGGCCGCTCCCGCGTCGCATGGCCGACGCTCGCCGCCGCCGCGTCATAGCGCGCGTAGTGCGCCTGCAGCTCGGCCGTCGTGTGGCGGGGTGACGCGGTGACCGGGCAGCGGCGGCGCGCCGCGCGCAGCAGCAGCTTCGGTCCCGACACGCCGTACCAGATCGGGATCTTCATCTGTACCGGCCGCGGTACGACGCGGCAGCGCGGGATGCGGTAGTAGCGGCCGGTGTGCTCGAGTTCGTCATCGCGCCACGCGGCCTCGAGGATGTCGAGGATTTCTTCGCTGCGCGCGAAGCGCTCGGCATAGGGCACGCCGAAGGCGGTCGTTTCCTCGGACACGTAACCGGGCGATACGCCGAGCGTCAGCCTGCCGTTGGACAGGTTGTCGAGGGTCGCCACGTCCTCGACCAGCCGCAACGGATCATAGAGCGGCAACAGCAGAACGTTCGTCACCAGTCGCATCCGGTGCGTCAGACCGCTCGCATGCGCCAGCACCACGAGCGGACTCGGGGCCCAGCCGTTCGGCTGGAAATGATGTTCGGTGGTCTGGAACGAATCGAAACCGAGCGCTTCGGCAAGCGGCACGAGCGTGTCCATTTCGCGGAAGGTCGCCTGGTGCGACATGCTGCCGTCCGCCGGTGTGATGAAGCTGTAGAGCAGGCCGAAGCGCATCGGGATCTCCTTCGCGTGAGGGCGCGGGTACGCCGCGAGTGTACGCGATGGCGCGCTGTCGACGGGACCGCGCCGCGCTCCGGATCGCCGCGTGAACGGCGGCCCGGGGCGGCGATCGTTCGCTCAGTAACCCGGCGGGGGCGGGGTGTTCAGCGGCGGATACGCGGGCGGGGGTGGGGCGTAGACCGGCGGCGCGACGGGGTAGCTCGCCGCCTGCCGCTGCAGCAGTTGCTGTTGGGCAATGCTCGCCGGCACGGGCACCTGATGGCCCTTCGCGTACATGCACTGGATGTAGGCATCGTCGAAACGGTTCTGGATGTTGTACGCGGTCCCGCCATAGGCATCGGTCCCGGCGGCGCTGCCGAAAATGAGGCCGGTGCCGGCCCCGATCGCGGCACCGGTGCCGGCGTTGCCGCCCGCCGCGCCGAGCAACGCGCCGGCCGCGGCACCGACCGCCGTGCCGACGGCGGCGCTGTTGACGGCGCTGTCCGTCGCGGCCTGCTGGGTCGGCGGCAGTCCGGTCGCCTGCCGTGCATAGGCCTGGCAGGCGTAATCATCGCCCTGGAATTGTTCGAAGCTCATGCCCTGTCCCGGCAAGGCCATCACCCCGGGGCCATTCGGAATGCTGGCGCAGCCTGCGGCGGTCGCGGTGACGAGGACGAAGAGCCCGTTTCGTAGAGACTGTTTCATGGTGTGCTCCGGGCGTTTCAACGCGGCGGCACGGTCGACGGATCGACCGGTACCCATTGCTGGTTGCAACGCGGGACATGCGGATAGTAGCCGGATGGATTCGGACAGTAATACCAGATCGGATCCGCAGCCTGCGCCTGCGGCGCCGGTTCACGCTGGATATACACCGGCGGCTCACGTTCGATGATCACCGTGCGCGGTTCGTAGTATGCCGGCGGAAAAGGCCGGTACCACGGGTCGTACCACGGGCCGTATGCGGGCCCGCCGAAATACAGGCCGAA
>JADLDF010000358.1 GCA_020846815.1 Gammaproteobacteria bacterium
GGATCTGCAAGACCTATGAAGGCGAGCTCGCGATGTACGTCGTGGCCGGCGTCGCGCCGCAGATCTGGCAGTTCAGCACCCGCGATCCGGAAGTTGCCGCGGCGCTCTCCCGCTACGTCGGCGAGCGCGTCCAGCTGCACTACACCGAGCACCTCGGCATTCCCACGAGCTGCTTCGGCGAGACGCCTTACTTCGTCGACCGCGTCACGCTGGCGCCGGCGAACGGTGCCGCGACGATGACCGCCCCGCCCGCCGGACCGATGCCGTCCACGCCGGCCGTCCCGTCGCCATCGCCTTGATCAGCACATCCGCGTTTCCGCGGCAGTGGCAGTAGCAGTGGCCGTTATCACCGTACGAGACGGCGTGGCGGCGCGCGCGGCTCGTTTCGCGCGGTACATCGCGCGGTCGGCGTCACGGATCAGTCGCTCCACCGCCCGGTCGCCGGGGTCGAGCATTGCCACGCCGAGGCTGACGCCGATCCGCACGACCTCGCCGCCGAGCCGGAATGGCGCCATGAGACAGGCACGGATCTTTTCCGCGACATACTCGGCCTCGCCCGCGCCGAACACGTTCGGCAGCATCACGACGAACTCGTCGCCGCCCCAGCGGCAGACCGTATCGGCCCCGCGCGTGCAGGCGCGCAGGCGCGCGGCGACCTCGCGCAGCAGCTCATCGCCGGCCTCGTGCCCCAGCGTGTCGTTGACGGCCTTGAACTGGTCCAGGTCGAGCAGCAGCAGCGCGATGCGGTGGCCCTCGCGAGCGGCGCGACGCACGCCCTGCTCCAGCCGGTCGCGCAGCAGATAGCGGTTCGGCAGCCCGGTCAGGGTATCGTGGTAGGCGAGCCGCCGGGTGACGGCGACCTCGCCCTGCAGTCGCGCGACCGTGCGCCGCAGGCTGGCATTCACGCTCTGCAGCATCTCGACGCGCTCGACCAGCTCGCCGGCTGCCGCCGGCACACTGCCACTGCCGACCGCGGCCAGCGGCCTGCCGTGCTCGCCCGTGCTCACCGGGCGTGCCGCGAGGCTCATGGAGCGCCTCGCGTCAAGAGGTCTTTGGTGTTTCGAGGGGCGTGCAACATGGCTCTGCGCCTCCCTGTCATGCAAACACAGAGCTTAAGCCGGTGCGTACGGTGGTACGACCGGCGCTCCCCGGCAGGCAGTGTCAGCGGCCTCTGACGCCGCCGAAAACGAACCAGCCGCCGCTGCCGTGCGGCGGCGCGGCGTGCTCCCCACGCACGAACTGGCGCAGCTTGTCGGGGCCCGTGCTGGCGAAGTCGGGGATCAGGTGTGCGAAGCACCGGTCGGCCTCGAAACCCGCGGCAGCGCAGAGCTCCATCGGCTTTTCGGAACGGAACGAGGTGTAGTACGGCTCGTTGTTGTTGTGCGTATCCCAGTTCCAGAAGAAGTTCTCGTAGGCGCCGACCGAGGCCTCGTCCGGCAGCTCCATGTGGCACATGATGCCGCCCGGCGCGAGCAGGCGGTGGCATTCGCGCAGCACGTTGCGCGTCGCCTTCACCGGGATCTCGTGCAGGAAGAAGCTCGAGACGATGAGGTCGAAATATCCGTCGGGAAAGTCCGTGTGCTCGGCATTCTGCTGGCTGAAGTGCGCCGCGATGCCCTCGTGCCCGGCGAGCGCATGCGCATAGCGCAGCACCGGCGCGCCGACGTCGATGCCGTGCAGCTCCGCGCCCGGGAAGATCGTGGCATAGGGCAGCAGGTTCTTGCCGTTGGTCGTGCCCATGTCGAGGATGCGGCGCGGCGCGAAGTCCGGATGCTTCTCCCGCAGCCAGGCACCGATGGACTCGCCGATGACGCCGGCGCGCTTGCGGTACGGGTGCTGGCCGGTGAACACCTTGCCGCCGAACGCGACCACGGCGGCCTGCGCGACGTCGTCGGCCGTGTGCTCCTGGTGCACCCAGCCCGGCACGAGGTGCACGTCGAGCGCCGCGACGTAGCGCGGGATCTCGAGCGCGGGGTCGAGCCGCAGGGAGCCGCCTGCCGGTGTGCTCGCAGCCACCTCGCGCACCAGATCGGTCATCCGCGGCAACGCACGCTCGACCGCCGGCTGCACGCTGAGGTAGCACATCTCCTGCGCGTTGTAGCGCAGCGCGCTGTAGAAGCGGTACGAGGGCTCGGACTGCATCGCGGCCTCGATGCCGCGCCAGTCCGCCGGGCGCTGCCCGCGGCGCGCGAGCGCCGGCTCGACGCGCGTGTCGTAGTCCTCCTTCATCGCGCGGCGCATGTCGATGATCGCATGCTTGCGCAGCATGCTGACGAAGCCCTGCCGCGCACGCTCGTCGTGGCTCGGGCGGACCAGTTCCTCGATGTTCGGCAGGTTCATGACGGCTCTCCTTTACCGTTGAAGGTCTTCGACGTCGCGCCGCGAGTCCCCTCCTGGCCCGCGGCCGCGCCGGCGACGCGGCCTCAGGCCGGTCGCGACGCGCTCCAGATCTGCTCCAGCATGGCCGTGCCGGCGGCACCGGCCTGCTCGTCCTGCTGGGCCTGCACGCCCGAGACGCCGATGCCACCGACGCAGTGCGCCCCGCACATCAGCGGCAGGCCGCCCTGCAGCGGCATCATCTCGAGCGCCAGCAGCCCCGGATTTTCCTTGATGCGCGAGGCGAGGCCGGCGCTCGGCGCGTGCAGCATCGCCGCGGTCCGCGCCTTGCCGAGCGCCACGGCGACCGTGCTGGCCCGCGCACCGTCGAGCCGCTCGAGGTGCAGCGCATGACCGCCGTCGTCGACGACCGCGATGCTCACCGCCCAGCCGTTGCGCAGCGCCTCGGCACGGGTCGCGGCGACGATCGCCAGCACGTCTTCGTGGCTCAGGACCGGCTTCTGTCGCATGGGACCTCGGGCTCGCGGGAAAGTGCCCATTCTA
>JADLDF010000359.1 GCA_020846815.1 Gammaproteobacteria bacterium
AGTTCCACCTGCGCCCGGGCGATGCCTTCCAGAACGCGATCCAGCGCACCCATGCCTGGACCAACAACGAGACCTACGCGACGCCCTGGTACGACACGCCGATCGCCGAATGGGCGCGCGAGGCGGGCTTCTCGAAGACGACGATCACGATCTTCGACCGCCTGAACCGCTCGGTGAAACGTCCGCAGGGCGTGCCGGTCGGCGCGAACTACTGGAACCTCTACGTCTTCGAGAAATGAGCGGGGAACGCAGCATGAACGACGCGATGCGACCGGGTTCCAACGCCGCCCTGCAGGGTCCCGTCACCGACGTCGAGCCGGATTTCCTGCACGCGCTGCCGATGGACAACGCAGTCGGCGCGATCGTGGCACTGACCGCCGAGGTCTGGATGCTGCGCGAGAGGCTCGCGACGCTCGAGGCCGAGCTGACCTCGCGCCGCGTGCTGCCCGAGGCCGCGGTCGAGCGTCACGTCGACACGCCCGACGAGCAGAAGCTGCGTGCCGAACAGCTCGCCGCGTTCACGAACCGCGTGCTGTCCGAGCTCGCCCGTGATCGCGTGCCGGTGTCGCAGATCGATCCGGACGTGCTCAAATACCTGAAGACTCCAGCGCGCTGAGCTCGACGCAGCGGCGGCTGGCACTGGTCGACACCGGCCGGCGCCGGTCAGAGCGACCGCAGCGGCGATCGATGGCTACGGTTCGCAACGAGCCACCCGCGGCCGGGCGCCCGTCCCGTCACCGGGCTGCGGCGACCTGGCCTTCCCGACTGGCGGGCAGGTCTCCGCTCCGGCAAACAGCCGCTCGCCGCCTCAGGAACCTCCTCATGTCCGACAACGCCGCGCCCCGCCCACTCGGCATTGCGATCCTCGGCTGCGGCCGCATCGCCGGCCATCATGCCAAGGCCATCGGCGCCCTGCCCGCGCTCGGCCGCGTCGTCGTGGCCGCCGATCCCGATCCGGCGCGTGCCGCGGCGCTCGCGCAGGCGCACGCCATCGCAGCCACGGCGCGCGACCTCGACGAGCTGCTCGCACGGGGCGACGTCGACGCGGTGCTGGTCTGCACGCCGAACGCGCTGCATGCCGAGCAGTCGATCCGCATCCTCGAAGCAGGCCGCGACGTACTCGTCGAGAAGCCGTTCGCGGAAAACGCGCAGGACGCCGCGCGCATGGCAGCGGCCGCCGCGGCCACGGGCCGCGTGCTGGCGCTCGGCCAGACGCTGCGGCACACGCCGCCGGTGCGCTGGCTGCAGGACCGTCACCACGACTTCGGCCGCCTGCGCGCGGTCGAGGTCTCGATGTGCGTGCGCTGGGACGGTCCGCAGGCGCCGTGGTGGAAGACGCGCAGCCGCCGGGAAGGCCTGATCCTGTCGCTGTTCGCGCCGCATGCGCTCGACTTCGTGCAGCTCGTGCTCGGCGTCGAGGCGCTGCACGTGCACGCCGAAGTGGCGCGCTGGCAGGAGGACTGGGCGTCGGAGGACGAGGCGATGATCCTGCTGCGCTATCCCGGCGGCGTGCTCGCACAGCTGCACATCTCCTACAACCAGCGCTTCGTGGTCGACCGCAAGACCGTGCACTTCGACGACGCGATGCTGCGCATCGAGGACGGCGAGTGGCTGTGGCAGGACGATCGCTGCGTCGTCGAGCCGCCCGCGGGCGCCACCGGCGATCCGCACCGCATGGGCGCGCGCGACCTGAACCACTGTTTCCGCACGCAGTTCGCCGAGTTCGTCGCGGCGGTGCGCGGCCGGCCGCATCGCAGCGTGCTGCACGAGGAAGGTCTGCGCCTGACGCGCCTGCTCGACCGCGTGATCGAATCGGGCCTGCGCAACGCGCCGCAGGTCTGAACGCGCAGGCCCCGACGCCCGAGCCGCTCGCATGCGCCGCAGTTCTGAAAGCGTCAGTCCCGCCGCAAGAGCCCGTCAACCGGCGGTACGCGCCGCGGCTCCGGGCGCCGCGCCATCGGCGGCTTCGCGGAACACCGGGTAGCGCCCGAGGCCGAGCGGCAGCAGCGCACCGACGACGAACATCACGGCCGCCGCGAGCAGCGCCGGATCGTAGCTGCCGGTGAGATCGCGCACCCAGCCATAGGCTGCCGGTGACACCGCCGAGGCGATGCCGAAAGGCAGCAGCAGGATGCCGTAGATGCGGCCGTACTGCGCCATGCCGAAGTAGCGCGCGGCGAGGAAGGCGATGAGGTCGGTCTCGGCACCGGCCGCGAGGCCGACCGCGAGCGCGCAGAAGTACGCCGCCGACAGCGACAGCGAGTCGCCGGTGAGCAGGAAGCAGGCGACCGCCGGCAGGCTCAGCAGCGGCAGCGTGACCAGCGGCGCCCAGATGCGGTCGAGCAACCAGCCGGTGGCCACGCGTCCCACGAGGATCGCGACCGCGAGGCTGCTGACGACCACGCGCGCCGCACCGCGCTCGAAGCCCGACAGCTCCAGCATCTGCTGCAGGTGCACGAAGATGCCGCCATAGGCGAGCGCGATCAGCAGGATCGACAGCATCAGCAGCCAGAACGGCCGGCCGCGCATCGCCTCGGCTGCGCTCAGCCCGAGCGCCCGGCCGGCGGCGAACACGCCGGCCGGACGCTCGTGCGGCTGCGGTTCCCGGAACCACAGCCACACGACCGGCAGGGCCACGAGCAGCGGCAGCGCCGCGAGCAGCGGAAATACCGCGCGCCAGCCGAACTCGTCGATCGCGCGGCCGGCGAGCTGCGGCACCAGCACGCCGGTGAAGCTCGTGCCGATGAGCGCGATGCCGAGCGCGAGTCCGCGCTGACGGTTGAACCAGAGGCCGATGCCGCGCGTCCAGGACAGCGGACCCGAGCCGACGCCGACCAGCCCGGCCAGGAACCATGCGCTCCACCACGCCCAGACGCTGGCCGGCGTCAGCGCCAGCGCGCCGAAGGAGAGACCAAACAGGATCACCGAAGCGAGCGCGACGCGCCGCACGCCGTGGCGGTCGGCGAGCGCGCCCACCAGCGGCGACATCGCCGATGCCGCGAGGCCGTAGAGCGTGATCGCGAGGCTGATCTCGCCGACCGACCAGCCGAGATCCTCGCGCACCGGGCCGATGAGCTGGCCGATCGAGGTGTAGGGCACCGGCGAGGCTCCGCAGGCCACGCCGATCATCGCCGCGACGACCATGCGCCAGCCGCGCGCGAGCTCGGAACGCACAGCCGGCGACGACGCTGCGGCACTGGGCGCGGTATCCATGGGCTACAGTCGTACCACGGCACGGCGTCCGGCGAGTGCGAGCGCTCCTAGCCCGAGCCCAAACCCGAGCCCGAGCCCGAGCCCGAGCCCGAGCCCGAGGATCGCAACGATCCAGCCCAGCGTTTTCATCGTCATTTGGTCCTCCCCCATGCCCGCCGGAGATGCAGCGCAGCATCGCCCGCGCGGAACACGAGTGTCGACTCCATCAGACGGCGGCGCCACCCGACGGGACGTGATTCCAATATTGGAAACGCGGATCATGGCGGTCGACATCACCACGGCGCGGCCCGTGGCGTGCCTGCGGCGCCTGGCGCCGCGACCGGCCATCGTCCGCGCGCTTGTGGCGCTTGCGGGGGGACCACGCATGCCTCGGGAAACGAGAGCCGAATCCGCGTCGAACGAACGCTCGCGCGCCGTCGCCCGGGTGCTCAGTGCACTCGAGGAGCTCAGCGTCGCGCCGAACCCGCTGTCGAACCACGAGCTCTCGCTGCGCCTCGGCGTGCCGCCGGCGAGCATGTACCGCCTGCTGCAGAAACTCTCCGAGCTCGGCTATGTCGAATACTCCGCCTCGCACGCCAGCTACGCCGTGGCGCCGCGCCTCGCCGAGCTCGCCGAGCGGCTCGCCGACGCCGGCTGCCGCGCGCCACCGCTGCGCCGCCTGCTGTCGGCGCTGCGCGCGGAGGCGGGCGACCACATCGCCATCTGGGTGCGCAGCGGCATCAACGTGCGCATCGCGGCGCTGCTGGTCGGGGATCTGTACGCCGCGGCCTCGAGCGCGTACCGGGAGATGCCGCCCTTCTCCACGCCCGGGCTCGCCATCGCCTCGCAATACTCGCGCGAACAGGTGCGCGCACTGGTCGCGCAGTGCCGCCGTCGGCACGCCGCCTTCGGCCGCCGCTTCACGGGCATCGCCGACATCGAGAAGCAGCTGCGCGACATCCGCGCACGCGGCTTCGCCGTGGGCTACAACATGCGCGGCGACGGCTGGGGAATCCTGGCCTGGCCGGTCATGGTCTCGACCTCGCCATTGCGCATCGGCGCGCTGACGATCGGCGCGCCGGTCGCGACGCTGCGCCGCGACGAAACGCGCCTGGTCCAGGTCGCGCAGAGACTGATCGCCAACTATCACCGCGAGCAGACCGCGGCTGCCGCGAAGGCCACGGCATGATGCGCCACCGGCTCGCTCGCGCCGCATGCATGTCGTTGCGCTGCGTGCGCGGGTCGCGGATCCGCCGCCGGCTCGCACGCGCGGCGAGCGTGGCGGTCTCGCTCGTGTTCGCCGCCGCCCCGAGCGCCGCCGCGGTCCATCCGATGGCGCGCCCCTCGGCCGACCACCTCACCTATCACGGCACGCCGGCGCGCACCGGCTGGGTCGACGACGAGCGCGTGCTGACGCCGGCCAGCATCGCCGGCGGCCGCTTCGGCCTCGCCTGGGAATCCCCGCTGCTCGACTCCTCCGGCGGCACGCCGCCGCGCCTGTTCGCCTCGCCGCTGTATCTCGCGCGCGCACGTATCGAGCTGCCCGGCGCCGGGGCCTTCAGCGGGCCGGTGGCGTTCGCCGCGACCACGACCGGCTGGGTGTACGCGATCCACGCGCCGGGCGCGGGCACGGCAGTGCGGGCGGGCGATCCCGCACCGGGCGCGATCCTCTGGCGCCGGCAGCTCACGGCGGAGCCCTGCTCGCGCGGCGTCAACGGTATCCTCGCGACGCCGGTCATCGACCGCGCCACGGCGCGCCTCTACGTCACCAGCTGCGATGCTGCGCTCGCGTGGCGCGTGCATGCGCTGCAGCTTCGCAGCGGCCGCGACGCACCGGGCTGGCCGGTCGCGATCGAGGCGCGCGCGATCAACCGCCGCGGCGTCAACGCCAACGGCGCGAACCGCTTCCCCGAAGGGGTCGTGAACCTGCAGCGCGGCGCGCTGAATCTCGCCGCCGGCGGCTCGCGGCTGCTGGTCACTTTCGGCGGCGAGCCGGTCAGTGGCTGGCTGATCGCGCTCGACACGCGTGCCGCAAGCATCGCCAGTGCTTTTTCGATGAGCGCCCGGACCGAGGAAGGCGTCGGCGGCCTGTGGGCCTCGGGCGGTGCGACCGTCGATCGCAATGGCGACGTCTACGTGGCCTCCGGCAGCAGCGTCGTCAACGCGCTCGCCGGCAAGGGCGTCGCCGGCGTGTTTCCCGACAGCGACGGCAACTGGGGCCAGTCGATCGTCCGGCTCGCGCTCGACGCCCGACGCGGCTTCCGGCTCGCCGGCACCTCTACGCCCTTCGACTACTGCCAGGCCGGCTCGCAGGACATCGACCTCGGCAGCGGTGCACCGCTGCCCGTCGATCTCGGGCGGCGCGAGAGCGCGACGCCACGCCTGCTGGTGCACGGCGGCAGCAAGCAGGGCAACGTCTACCTGCTCGACCGCGCGCATCTGCCGGGCAGCCTGCAACGTCGCCAGCCCTGTGGCAGCGATGCCTCGCAGGATCGCTCGCTGCTCGCACCGGGGCCGCAGCCGCAGTTCGGCACGCGCGGACCGCTGAACGTGTTCGGCCCGCCGACCGACCGCTACGGCATGGGCGACCTCGCGAAGAGCCGCAGCACGCCGGCGTACTATCGCTCGGCCGGGGGACGCCACCGGATCTTCGTCACCGGCACGAACAAGGCCGCGCCCGACTCGCCGGTCAGCGTGCCGCCGAGCCTGGTGCGGCTCGCGATCGTCACCGCACCGCGCCAGGCCGCCTGGCTGAAGATCGATGTCGCGCAACGCGAGCTCGTGTTCCAGAATCCGGGCTCGCCCGTGGTCACGAGCCACGACGGTCGCGACGCGATCGTCTGGGTGCTCGACGTCAACAAACCGCGTTCGGCCTCGCTCTACGGCTCCGACGCGCCCAGGCCGGTGCTGTACGCGGTCGATGCCGAGACGATGGCCCTGCTGTGGAAGAGCGAGCCGGGCCTGCTCGGCCCGGGAGGCAAATACAACGAGCCCGTGATATCGGGCGGCACCGTGCTCGTCGGCACCGATCGCATCCAGGCCTTCGGCCTGCGCGCCGCGCAACACATCGCTGGGGTGCCTGCAGCGAACGCTGTCGATGACGCTGCCGGCACCGTCGGCGCACCGGGCGCATCGCCCGCGACCGCTGCGAGCGGCAATGGCGCGGCGCTCTACGACCGGCGCTGCGCACCCTGCCACGACCAGGCGCGCGCCGACGTGCCGCCGCGCCGCCGGCTCACGACGCTGCCGCCGGGCGTCGTCTTCGACAAGCTCGCTTTCGGTTCGATGCAGACGCAGACCCTGGGGCTCGCCGATGCCGAGCTCGCGGCGATCGCGCAGTGGCTGACAAGTCCCGCCGCAGCGGCTTCGGCGCCCGACGAGGCCGTGGCGCCGGACCTGCGCGGCATCGATACCGTGGTCCTGCCGCCGCCCGACCCGCGCCACGACCCCTAGACATCATGCGTGTATGATGTTTTGCGGTCACGTCCGACCGGAATCAGGGAGTCCGCCGATGCAGAAAAGATCAATGGTCCTCATGCCGCGCCGCAGCGCGTCGCTGGTCGCGACGCTCGCCGCGTTCACGTTCGCGGCCAGCGCGCAGGCCGCGAAGCTCGACCTGAACACGCCGGAAGGCGTGAACGCGGCTGCGCGGCGCGTGCAGTGCTCGACGAAGGACGGCGAGCCGACGGTCTACTGGTTCCACGGTGAGGGTTTCAGCCGCGTGCCCGGCGAGCGCGATCGCAAGCTGTTCAACGTCGAGGGCATGAACGTCCGCACCTGCGTGACGGTCGAGGACGAGAAGCGCGGCACCGGCTGGCGCCTGGTCTCGCGCGAGCTGCTGTTCTACACCGATCCGGCGACCGGCGAGCTGCTGCGCACCTGGACCAATCCCTGGACCGGCGCCACGGTGAACGTGCTGCAGACCGCCAACGACCCGGTCAACCAGCGCCCGATGTTCCCGATCGATGCCGACGGCAAGCCGGCGAAGTGGACCGGCACGATCAGCGGCAAGACCTGGTGGAACACCATCACCGTCCCGCTGTTCTATACGAACCCTCTCGGCGGCGCCTATCAGAAGTACGTCGGTGGCACCTACCACGCGACCGAGATGTTCAACTTCTTCGGCAACCTCGACGAGCTGCTGAACGACCGCAACCCCAGCCCGGCCGTCGAAGTAGGCTGGGTGCGCCTCGCCAGCTGGCTGCCGTGGATGGAAATGGGCGACCGCGCCGGCCTGGTCTACATCCACGCCGCCGGCCGCAAGCTCGAGCGCTTCGACCAGCTGCCGCCGGTCATGCTCAAGGAGATCGAGGCCAACTATCCCGAGTACCG
>JADLDF010000360.1 GCA_020846815.1 Gammaproteobacteria bacterium
ACCCGCTGAAGCGCGTGACGCGCGGCAGCGAGCAGGTCGTGGTGCCGAAGGGATTGAAGGTGCGCCGGCTGCACAAGGCCTTCCTGCGCTGGCACGATCCGAACAACTGGCCGCTGCTGCGCGAGGCGTTGCGGCGCATGGGGCGCGCCGACCTCATCGGCCCCGCGAAACACCAGCTCGTGCCGGCCTGGCAGCCCGCGGGCACCGGGCAGCTGCGCGAGGGCGCGCGCACGCGCGGCGACGTGCGCAAGCAGGGCGGCGAGAGCGCCCGGCCATCGCGACATCCACCACGTTCTGCCGCCGCTGGCGAGCCGCCGCCGCGCCCGTTCCGCACGCAGCACACCGGCTTGCCGCAGGCCCCGATGCGCGTAGCCCGCGGCACGAAGCCGGCGCAGGGTACCCGTGAGGCGCCGCGGTCGCGCGGTCCGGCGCCGAGCCCGGCTCGTTCGCGCAAGCGGCCATCGCGCTGAAGAGGGGTCAGGCGGGTGAGTGCCGCGCCCGCAAGCCGACAGATGCGCCCGCGGCCGCCGAACTTCAGCCAGGCTCCCATGCCCGGATATGTCCGACGCGCGTTCCCCGACGGTCATGAATCGATCGCGCGTGTACGGACGCATGCTAAGATCGTACGTACAAAGCCCGGAGCACTCCCATGAGAGCAACGAGATCCGCAGCCGGCCGCCCGCAGGGGCGCCGGGGCAAGGTTCGCAAGGAATTCTGGCTCGACCCCAAGGCGCTGCGCCGCGCCCAGGCAATCCTGAAGACCCCCACCGAGCGTGAAACGGTCGAGAAGGCGCTGGATCTGGTTGCGTTCGGGGCCGAGGTTCAGGCCGGAGTAGCGGCTCTGGCCGGGCTGGAACTCGATCGGCGTTCCTGAATTGCGCAAGTACGCTCTCGATACCAACTGCTACATCGACGCGAGCCGCAAACCGGCTGAACTGGCCGAGTTGCAGGAGTTCGTCGCGCGGGCGGCGCCTGGCCTCCATGTCAGCAGCATCGTGGCGGCGGAGCTGCTCGGCGGGGCGAGGTCCGCAAAGGATCGCAAGCTGCTCGAAGATCGCGTGCTCGGACCTTTCGCCCGCCACGGCCGGATACTGACGCCGAGCGCCGCGGCCTGGGATGCGCTCGGGCGCAGCCTGGCATCGCTGCACGAGCGCGAGGGCCTGCAGCTCGCCCAGGTGTCTCGCAGCTTTGCTTTCGACGTTCTGCTGGCTTACTCGTGTCGGGAGCAGGGTGTGGTTCTGGTCAGCGCCAACGCTCGCGACATGGCGCAAATCCGCCGCGTGTTTGCCTTCGAGTATGTGGCGCCATACCCCAGTCCTGCGTGAGCGGCGGATCGCCGAACATCGGCCGCGCGCCGCGGATCAGCCAGGCAGTGCCGCGGGCCCCGGCACTCATGCGGCGACGCCCCCGGGCGGCAGCAGCACGATGCGGCCGACTGCGGTGCGCTCCTCGAGTGCGCGCAATGCCTCGGCAGCCTCGGCGAGCGGATAGCTGCGCGAGACCAGCGGCCGCAGGTGGCCGCGCGCGGTCCAGGCGTCGAGCTGGCGCATCGCGCGCCCGAGCAGGGCCGGATCGCGGCGCGTGGCTTCGCCGGCGCGCACGCCGAGCACCGCATAACCCTTGAGCAGCGGCAGGTTCGCCGGGATTGTGCCGATGCGCCCGGAGGCGAAGCCGACGATCAGCACGCGCCCGTCCCAGGCAGGCAGGCGCAGAGCCTGCTCGAACAGCTCGCCGCCGACCGGATCGAAGATCACGTCGACGCCGCTCGGGGCGAGCGCGCGCACGGCTTCGACGAGGGCGGTGGCGCGGTAGTCGACGACCTCGCTCGCGCCGCGCGAACGCGCGGCCGCGAGCTTGTCCGGCGTCGAGGCGGCGGCAATGACCCGCGCACCCATGAGATGTGCGATCTCCACGGCCGCGAGCCCGACACCTCCTCCGGCGCCGAGCACCAGCACGGTTTCCCCGGCCTGCAGCCGCGCGCGATCGGCGAGCGCATGCCAGGCCGTCCAGGCCGCGACGCGATAGCTGGCGCTCTCGGCCGCCGAGAAGCCCGCCGGCGCGTGCGTGAGCTGCGTCGCCGGCACGACGGCCTCGGAAGCGAACAGGCCATGGCGCTGGTGGGCGACGACACGCATGCCGGGAGTGAACTCCGTGACGCCCGATCCCGCGGCTTCGACGACTCCGCTCGCCTCCATACCCGGCACGAACGGTGGCGCGAGGCGCAGCTGGTAGCGGTCGCGCGTCATCAGCAGGTCGGGGAAGTTCACGCCGCAGGCCTCGATCCGCAGCCGCACTTCGCCGGGGCCGAGGGCCTGGCGCGGCCAGCGTTCGAGCCGCAGTGCACCGGGGCCATCGAGCGCGCTGCAGGCTGCAACCCAGCGTTCGCCGGCCGGCTCGTTCATCGCTACATGCCTCCGGCCACCACGATCGTCTGGCCGGTGATCCACGAGCCTGCCGGCGAGGCGAGGAACAGCGCGGTCGCCGCGATGTCGTCCGGCGTGCCGAGCCGCCCGAGCGGCACGCCC
>JADLDF010000361.1 GCA_020846815.1 Gammaproteobacteria bacterium
TGCCCGGCACTCATCGGGTCCATCATCCCGCCGTCGAGGCCGATCGGATCGCTCTCGGCGTAGCTGCCAGTCGCGGCGTCGTAATCGCGGAAATAGTTGGAGCTCAGTCCCGCGACGTTGTCGTAGATCTGTCCAGGGAAGCGCAGGTTGTAGACGAAAGGCCCCAGACTCGCCGGATTCTCGTTGGCGGCGATCGTGCCAAACGGATCAGCGTCCCAGCGCCAGCGCTCGGCGCGTGACGATTCTTGGCGTATTGAGGTGATCGGTGTGGACGTAGAACACATCGACTCCACCACCGACTTTCGGGCGCAGCGTCGCAATCGGGATGCCGCCGAGCCAGACGGTTTCCTGAATCAGCGCGCCCGTGCCATCGTACTCACCGACCAGCAGGCCATCTTCGTCGTAGCTTTGGACAACGGTGTGCGCGACGCACCGCAGGCCGCCGCGGGCATGACGTGCCCGGATCTCAGGCCGACAAAGAAGCCCGCCTGCTGCGAGAGCCCGACCGCCGCGGCCGCGCGGCCACCCGCGCAGATGGCGAATCGCTGCGAAAGTGCGCGCCGATGCTGTCGCGGCGCTGCAGCGCTGCGCGCATCATCTGCTCGGCGAGCATCCAGCGCGCGCGCGTGACGCGTGCCTCGACGGGCAGTCGCTCGCGACCGCGGGCGAGGTCCGCGAGCCCGTCGGCCAGACCTTGGGCGTTGCGCACCACGCCCAGCGACCGCCACATCAGCTCGCGCAGTGCGGCCTCGCCGGGCTCGTGGATCAGCGCGCCCGCGACCGCGGCTGCAGATTCGGGCCCTGCATCGGCGCTCGTGTCCATGCTCATGTCCACACCTGCGTCCATGGCCATGTCCGTGCCCACTCGCGCGCCCGCGCTTGCGAGCGCAAGCCCCGACGCAGGCACCGCATGCTCGCGCTCCAGCGCCGCGCCGAGCCGGCGGCCGAACACCACGGCTTCGAGCAGCGAGTTGCTGGCGAGGCGGTTCGCGCCGTGCAGGCCGGTGCAGGCCACTTCGCCGACGGCCCAGAGGCCGGGGAGGCTGCTGCGGCCGTCGAGGTCCACGGCGATGCCGCCCATGTGATAGTGCGCGGCGGGCGTCACGGGCACGGGTTCGCGCGCGAGGTCGAAGCCGTGCGCGAGACAGACGCGATGCGCCGCCGGGAATGCCTCGCGGACTTCGCCCACGGTGAGCCGCGTGGCATCGAGCCGGGCGCGCCCGCCGGCCTGTTCGAACGCGTAGATCGCGCGTGCGACCACGTCGCGCGGTGCAAGATCGCCGAGCGGATGCACGCCCTGCATGAGGCTCGCCCCGCACTCATCGACCAGGCGCGCGCCGGCGCCGCGCAGCGCCTCGCTCAGCAGCGGCAGCGGTCGCGCCGCGACGGCCAGCGCCGTCGGATGGAACTGCACGAACTCCAGCGCCGCGGCGCGCGCGCCGGCTGCGAGGGCCATGGCCAGGCCGTCGCCGCAGGCACCGACCGGGTTGGTGCTGCGGCTGTAGAGACTGCCGAGGCCGCCGGTGGCGATGACCACCGCGCGCGCGCGGATCGCGAGCGCGCGGCCATCGGCGCCGGTCGCGAGCACGCCGTGCACGCTGCCGCCGCTCGACAGCAGCGCGATGGCGCGCGTGGCCGGCAGCAGCTCGACGTTCGCGGCTGCGGCGACGCGCCGGCGCATCACGGCCATGATCGCGGCGCCGCTGCCGTCGCCGCCGACGTGCAGCACCCTTGCGCGGCTGTGCGCGGCCTCGCGGTGCACCGACCAGTGGCCGGCCTCGCGCGCGAACGGCACGCCGAGATCGTCCAGGAAACGGATCGCCGAGGGCGCTTCGCGGCAGGCCATGTCTGCCGCGAGGCGGGAGCTCTCGCCGCAGCCGGCGAGCAGCGTGTCTTCGAGGTGCAACGCCGGGCTGTCGTCGGCGGCGACGGCCGCGGCGATGCCGCCCTGCGCGCGGTCGCTGGCGGTGTCGCAGACCCCGGCCGGGTCCAACGAGAGCACGCAGACGCGGCGCCCCCTTGCGGCCAGCGCCGTGACCAGGCCGCCGAGACCCGCGCCGAGGACCAGCACGTCGGTCTCGAGCTCGTTCATGCGACCGGGCGCAGCGTCGGATTCAGCATGCGCTCGACGGCGCGGCGTGCGCCGGCCGCGACCTCGGCCGGCACGTCGATGGCCGGCGCGAGCCGCTCGAGGCTGTCGCGGACCTTCGCCAGCGTGATCCGCTGCATGTGCGGACAGAGGTTGCAGGGCCGCAGGAACTGCGTGGCGGGGAACGCACTGGTGATGTTGTCGCTCATCGAGCATTCGGTGATCAGCACCGCGCGCTCCGGCTGGCGCTGCTGCAGCGTGGCGATCATGCCGGCGGTCGAGCCGACGTAGTCCGCGGCCTGCTGCACCTCGGGCGGGCATTCCGGGTGGGCGAGCACGAAGGCCTGCGCATCCTTGCGGTACTCGCGCACCTGCTCGCCGGTGAAGCGCTCGTGGACCTCGCAGCAGCCGTCCCAGGGAATGATCCGGACCGCGGTGTGCGCGGCGACGTGCGCGGCGAGATAGCGGTCGGGCAGGAAGATCACCTCGGGGGCGCCGAGACTTTCGACGACCTGCAGCGCGTTGGCCGAGGTGCAGCAGGCATCGCACTCGGCCTTCACGGCGGCGCTGGTATTGACGTAGCAGACCGCCGGCACGCCCGGATGGCGTGCCCGCAGCGCACGCACGTCCGCGGCGCTGATCGACTCGGCGAGCGAGCAGCCTGCGCCGGTATCCGGCA
>JADLDF010000362.1 GCA_020846815.1 Gammaproteobacteria bacterium
CCTTGCTCGAGGTCGGGCTCGCGGTCGAACGTCTCGGGCGCAGCAGCATCGTCTACCAGCTCGGGATCTTCGTGCAGGGCCGCCCCGCGGCCGCCGCGGCGGGGCGCTTCGTGCACGTCTACGTCGACTCGGCGCAGCGCGGCGCCGTGCCGGTGCCCGAGTCGATCCGTGCGGCCGTGACGCCCCTACTGCTGCGTGACGCCTGAGCGGACCGGACCGTCAGCGCGCCGCGGCGCGCGGTCCGATGTTCAGCGAAGAGACGTCCATGACGTAGGTGAACACACCGATCTCGGACGGATGCTTGCGCGTGAAGAGCATCTTCCGGCCGTCGGGTGAGAGCGACGGAAAGCCGTCGAAGCCTTCGTTGAAGGTGAGCTGCCGGGGTTCGCCACCCTGCAGGTCGCCGAGGAACACTTCGCGGTTGGTCTTCGCCGGGCCGACCCTGCGCACGAAGACGTAGTGGCGGCCGTCGGGGGCGGGGAACGGCGCCCAGTTCATCTCGTCGTCGAAGGTGAGCTGCTTGAGGCCCGTGCCGTCGTGCTTGATCGTGAACAGCGTCATCGGCAGCGGGCTCTTGCCGTACTCGCTGCGCTTCCAGGCGCGATAGAGGATCGTCTCGCTGTCCGGCAAATAGGCGGCGCCGCCTTCCTGCCAGTCGTCGGTGAAGGTGATCTGCTGCTGCTCGCTGCCGTCGGGCCGCATCCGCCACAGGTCCATCCTGCCGTCGATCTGCCGGCCGAAGAGGATCCACTGGCCGTTCGGCGATACCGTGACCTCGGCGTCGTAGTACTCGTTGTGCGTCAGGCGGCGGACGTTCTTGCCCTCGAGATCAGACACGTAGAGCTCGGCGCCCTTGGGATAGTTCGGATCGTCGTCCCAGCTGCCCGGGGGCAGGTGGGGATTGTCCCGAGTGGACGTCCAGACCAAGTGCTTCATGTCCGGAAAGAAGAACGAGCAGGCGTCCATGCCGCGATCGTTGATGCGGCGGATATCGGTGCCGTGGTCGGTGAACGTGTAGGTGAACGAACCGTACTTGCTGCGCGGATCGAAGGGCTTGGTCGCGCCGGGATCCTGCATCTGCGCGATCACGTGAAAGCTGTCGGGCGCGTAATAGGCCTCGCCGCCGATGCCGAGATTGGGGATCTTCCAGACCGGCAGCTCCTGCGGATGCTGCTTGACGGGCACGGGGGCCGAAGCTGCCGCCGCGGGTGCGACAGTGGCGGGCGCCGTCGCCGCACCCGCGGACGCTGTCGCAGCGGAGGCCGGCGCGCTGGCCGCGGGCGTCGTCGTGGTCTGGGCCGCACAGCCGGCCACGAGCAGCATCGCGGTGGCGGCGGCGGCGCGGCCGCTGGCGCCGATACCGGCGCCCGGAAGCAGGGTCTGGTTCGATCGTCGAAGGGTCATCAGCGTGTCTTTCCGATGTAGCGATAGAAAACGCGGTGCATCAGCCGCTCGTGCCACTGCGCCTGCTCCTCGCGCTCGGCGACGCTCGGCTCGTGGCGATCGACGGCGCCCGCGGCCAGCGTGCCGGCCTGCACCGACAGCGACTCGAGCGATTTGACGCGCTGGCGCAGCACCGCGACCTCGGCGGTCAGCGCCGTGATGGCGGCGAGCAGCTGGTTCACCTCTTCACCCGCGGGGCTGAACACGGCGCGCTCGCCGTGCGCGAGCCGTGGGATCTTCACGGCCTGACCGTTCACTTCGCACCTCCGCGGCCCGAATCGGCTGGACCTGAGCCTCTGCCCCCATCCTGCGCGGCCTTGCGCGCGAGCACGGCAAAGAAGCCGAAGCGCCCGCTGCTCCAGCGCGGCGTCGGGTCCTGTGCGCTCGGCGGCACGTACATCTGCATGGGCGCGGCGCCGATCCCGATGCCATCCGCCGGGAAGCCCGCCTTGCGCAGCTCCGCCGGCCAGTCGAGATCGTGCATCTTCATCCAGAAGTGCTCGTTGTTGTAGTACGCGTCGCCGTCGAACACGACCTGCTGGAAGACGTCGGGGATCAGGCCGGCATTGGGCAGATCGACGATCAGCAGCACGCCACCGGGCGCGAGCACGCGATGCGCCTCCGCGAGGATCTGCGGGATCGCGTGAGCCTCGGTCTCGTGGAACATGATGTGCGTGGTGACGAGATCGAACGAGCCGCTCTCGTAGCCGGTCGCGGCCGCGTCGGCCTGCCGCAGGTGCAGCGCGATGCCTTCCTTCTCGGCGTGCAGGTGCGCGTAGCGCAGCAGCGGTGCGCCGATGTCGACGGCGTGGATCTCGGCAGCGGGAAATGCCCTGGCATAGGCGAACAGCGGGCTGCAGGTGCCGCAGCCGAGATCGAGCATGCGTCGCGGCGCGAATTCCGGCAGACGGCTGCGCAGGAACTCGAGGCTCGCCCGGCCCGCGCCGTCATTGGCCGGTCCGCCGCTCGGTGTGTAGAGGAAGCTGCCGCGTTCGTAGACCGCGCCGTTCGACAGGTCGTTCTCGACCCAGTCGGTGTGATATCCGCCCGGCATGCAATGGGTGTCCATCGCGAGCAGATATTCGGGCACCTGCAGCCCGGGGTTCAGCTGCAGCGATCCCTTCGGATTGCGGATCGCGAGGAACTCCTCGCGCAGCCGCGCTGCCTCGCGCTCGACGCTCTCGGCGGTCGAGCTCCAGATCTGCTCCTGGCTGATGCGGTGCAGGTCGGCGAAGAACTGGTATTCGGGTACCTGCAGCAGCGCCTCGCGGGCGCGCTTGCGGTCGCGCGCGGCAGCCGGGTCCTTCCTGGCGAGCGCCGGCGCGACGCGCTGCGCGAACGCCTGCTGCGCCGAGCCGCGTGCGGCCGAGAACACGAACTGCCGCAGATGTTTCGCGAATGCCTGGCGGGTCCGCTCGTCGAGATCTGCGTCCAGCAGATGGTCCCTGGACGTCTGTTCGGTAGTGTCGTACATGAGCCGATGCTAGTCGTGCCGGTTTGGTGCTGCAACGCTCGGTCGTCGCCGGGCGCTGCGTGGTGGTCGCAGCGCGGGGCCGCGAGGCGCCGTGGGCCTCGACCAGCTGACGCACGATGTACAGCCCGAGCCCGAGTCCGTCGCCGCGCGCCCGCTTGCGCGCGATCAGCGAATGCAGGTCGAACAGATGCGGCAGCATCTCGGCGGGAATGCTGCCCTCGTTGCGCATCCGGACTCCCACCTCGCCGTGGCGTGTGCCGTCGAGCTCGACTTGCACGCTGCCGCCGTCGCCGTGCTTGAGCGCATTGCCGAGCAGGTTCGACAGCACCTGTGCGAGGCGTGCGCCGTCCCAGCGGCCGTCGAGGCCGCCGCGCGCCGTCAGCTCGATCACGCGCCCCGGGCTAGTGCGCTCGAGCTCGTCGGCCTTGGCGGCCATGCCGGCGCGGTTGCGCGTCAGCTCGTCCTTTTGGCTCTCGAGCAGCTGCGCCTGTTCCTCGAGCTGGGTGTTGGTCTGCTCCAGCTCCTCGCTCTGGCGCTGCGTCTCCTGCAGCAGCTCTGCGACGCGGTGGCGGTCGAGCGCGGTACGTACCGCGACCGCGATCATTTCCGCGCCGCGCTCCAGCACCGCCTGGCCGAGCAGCCCGTCGCGGCGCGCGAACGAGGCCGGGGCGGGGCGGCCCAGCCCGTGGCTGGCGAGGTAGCGCAGCGTCGCGACGATCAGCAGCGCGGCGGCTCCGCCGAGCAGCGTCGGCAGCGGCCACGGCAGACCTTCGCCCGCCGCGGCGCAACGAGCGCGTTCGTCACGGGAACCCGGCGGGAAGCGGCCGGGCGGAAGAAATCGGGCTGTGCCGCCCGTTCACGGTGCGCCGCCGCACCCTATCGGCCACGGTCCTGGGGGGCTGTTCGCCACTGCACCGAAGCCCAGCCCGGTGCATCGTGCCCGCTCAGCGCACGACGCGCAGGTTGCGCCCGAGCCGGCTGATGCCGAGAGCACCGCTGCGCACCACTTCGAGCAGCTCCGCGCCGGCCGACAGATCGGCGATGAAGCGGTTGATCTCGGCCTCGCTGGCCGTGAGCTCGACGACGAAGGCCTCGGAAGCCGGATCGATGACACGGCCGCCGTGCCGTACGACATAACCCCGGACCGCGTCCGCCTGCTCGGGCCGGACCTTGAGCTTCAGCAGTACCAGCTCGCGCTCGATGTGCTCGCCGGTGGTCATGTCCTCGACGCTGACCACGTCGATGAGCTTGTTGAGCTGGTTGACGATCTGCTGAATGACCGCGTCCGAGCCCTTGGTGACCAGGGTGATGCGCGAGACCGTCGGGTCGTCGGTCGCGGCGACCGACAGCGACTCGATGTTGTAGCCGCGCGTGGAAAACAGCCCGGCGACGCGCGTCAGCGCACCGGCCTCGTTCTGCAACAGGATGGCGATGATGTGGCGCATGAGACCCGGATCCGAGGGGAGCCCGCCGAGCATACTGGAAAGACCCGCCCAGCACCCGGACAGCAGGTTGTTGCTCCCGCCCCACGGGTTGCAGCGTGGCGCCGGGGTGATAGTCTGAGACAGATCGGATTTATTTTCCTCGCTCCGGGGAAAATAAATCCGATCTATTTTCCAGGATCCCAGCCGCCATGTCCGACACTATGAAAATGAAGCGCCTCTCGGCGCATCCGCTCGCCGGTACCACGATGACGGGCGCACAGATGATCGTCCAGGTGCTCGCGGACGAGGGCACGACGGCGATTTTCGGCTATTCCGGCGGCGCGATCCTGCCGACCTACGACGCGGTCTTCCTCTACAACCAGGATCAGGGCGAGCGCGGCGGCCGGCAGATGCCGCTGGTCGTGCCCGCGAACGAGCAGGGCGCGGGCTTCATGGCCGCGGGCTATGCGCGCGCCAGCGGTCGCGTCGGCGTCTGCATCGTCACCTCCGGTCCCGGCGCGACCAACACCGTCACGCCGGTGCGCGACTGCATGGCCGATTCGGTGCCGATGATCGTGATCTGCGGCCAGGTGCCGACCAGCATGATCGGCACCGACGCCTTCCAGGAGGCGCCGGTGCCGGCGCTCATGGGCTCGGTCGCCAAGCACATCTTCCTCGTCACCGATCCGCACCAGCTCGAGGCCACCGTGCGTACCGCGTTCGAGATCGCGCGCACCGGGCGGCCCGGCCCCGTCGTGATCGACGTACCGAAGGACGTGCAGAACTGGAGCGGCACGTTCCAGGGCGAGGGCGTGCTGCCGATCCCGGGCTATCGCAAGCGCCTGTTCGCGGTCACGCATGCCGCGGTCGAGGACGACGAGGCAGCCGAGTTCTTCGACATGCTGCGCGAAGCGCGGCGGCCGCTGATCTACGCCGGCGGCGGCGTGGTCAACTCCGGGGCTTCGGCCGTGCTGACCGAATTCGCGACCGAGTTCGGCATCCCGGTCGTCACCACTCTGATGGGCATCGGTGCGTTCGACACGACCCACCGGCTGTCGATGCGCATGCTGGGCATGCACGGCGCGGCTTTCGCCAACTACGCCGTCGAGGACTGCGACTTCCTGCTCGCGGTCGGCGCGCGCTTCGACGACCGCGTCGCCGGCGTGCCGGCGAAGTTCGCGAAGAACGCCAGGCGCATCGCCCACCTCGACATCGATCGCGCCGAGATCAACAAGGTCAAGCGCGTGCAGTGGAGCCACGTCGGCCAGATCGGCGACGCGCTGCAAGCGCTGCTCACCTGGGGTCGCCGCGAGGGCTTCCGCCCGGACCTTTCCGTCTGGCACACCGAGCTCCAGGCGCTGCGCGACACACATGCGATGAACTACGACCGTCGCAGCCAGTCGATCCAGCCCTACTACGTGATCGAGGAGATCAATCGCCTGACGCGCGGCGAGGCGATCATCGCCACCGGCGTCGGCCAGCACCAGATGTGGGCCGCGCAGTACTGCGACTTCCGGCGGCCACGCCTCTGGCTGACCTCGGGCTCGATGGGCACGATGGGCTTCGGTCTGCCGGCGGCGGTCGGCGCGCAGATCGCGAACCCTGACGCGCTGGTCATCGACATCGACGGCGA
>JADLDF010000363.1 GCA_020846815.1 Gammaproteobacteria bacterium
ATAATGTCGGCCCACGTTATCAACTGGTTATGCCAAGCCGATGGCCGCAAGTCACATTTTCAAGATCATGTTCGTGAATCAAGGCAAGGTTTACGAGATCTACGCCAGGAAGGTCAGCTACGGCAGCTTGTTCGGTTTCGTCGAGGTCGAGGACCTGATCTTCGGCAGCCGCTCGTCGGTCGTGCTGGACCCTGGCGAGGAGCGGATCAAGGCCGAGTTCGGCGGCGTCAAGCGCAGCTTCCTGCCGATACAGTCGATCCTGCGGATCGACGAGGTGGCGAAGACGGGCGCGGGTGTCAGCAAGATCTCGGCCCTCGAAGGCTCCAACGTGGCCCAGTTTCCCGTGCCGCCCGCGTTCCCGCCGCCTGCGGGCGAACCCGGTTCCAGGAAGTAGCCGGTCCCGGCATGCTCGTACTGCGCGGCACCTCCGCACTCTCGCCGTTCCGGATCGCCAAGCTCCACGAACGCCTCGCTGCCGTCGATCGTGCCGTGGTCGTGGCCGAGGCCCGCTGGCTGCACCTCGTCGACGTCGGGCGGCCGCTCGAAGCCGACGAGACCGCGCGCCTCGAGGCACTGCTGCGCTACGGGCCGCGCGAGGAGGCGACGCCTGCTGCCACTGGTTCGACACCGGATGCGGCGGGCGCCCTGGTGCTGGTGGTGCCGCGTCCCGGCACGATCTCTCCGTGGGCCAGCAAGGCGACCGACATTGCGCACGTCTGCGGCCTCGGTGCGGTGCGGCGCATCGAGCGCGGCATCGCCTATCGTCTGCGCGCGCTGGAGGGGGCATGGACGGCGGCGCGTCTCGAGGCTCTCGCGCCGCTGCTGCACGACCGCATGACCGAAAGCGCGCTGTTCGACCTCACCTCGGCCGCGGCGCTGTTCGGTAGCGCGGCCGCGCGGCCGCTGCGGCACGTGTCGCTGGCGCGCGGGCGCGAGGCACTGGACGCGGCCGACGCCGAGCTCGGTCTCGCGCTCTCCGATGACGAGATCGACTATCTGCTGCGAGCTTTCGGTGCGCTCGGCCGCGATCCGACCGATGTCGAGCTGATGATGTTCGCGCAGGCGAACTCCGAGCACTGTCGCCACAAGATATTCAACGCCCGCTGGGTCATCGACGGCCGGCCGCGCGACAAGTCGCTGTTCGCGATGATCCGCAACACCCATGCGAAGAACCCGGCAGGCGTGCTCTCGGCCTACCGCGACAATGCCGCGGTCATCGAGGGTGCACCGGATGGACTGCGCTGGTTCCCGGATCCGGCCGACGGTGTCTACCGGGGCACGCGCGAGCCGATCGACATCCTGATGAAGGTCGAGACGCACAACCATCCGACGGCCATCTCGCCTTTTCCCGGCGCTTCGACCGGCTCCGGCGGCGAGATCCGTGACGAGGGTGCGACCGGGCGCGGCGCGAAGCCGAAGGCGGGTCTGGTCGGCTTCTCGGTTTCGCATCTGCGTATCCCGGGTCATCAGCGACCCTGGGAGCAGACTCTCGGCAAGCCGCAGCGCATCGCCTCGGCGCTGGAGATCATGCTCGAGGGCCCGATCGGCGCCGCGGCCTTCAACAACGAGTTCGGCCGTCCGGGCATCGCGGGCTATTTCCGCACGCTCGAGATCCAGGTGCCCGGTGATATGCCGGAGCGCGCGCGCGGCTACCACAAGCCCATCATGATCGCCGGCGGTCTCGGCAACGTGCGCCGATCGCACGTCGAGAAGAGCGATTGTCCGGTAGGCGCCCGGGTGGTCGTGCTCGGCGGTCCGTCGATGCTGATCGGCCTCGGCGGCGGCGCCGCCTCGTCGGTGGGCTCCGGCAGCTCGAGCGCCGATCTCGACTTCGCCTCGGTGCAGCGCGGCAATCCCGAGATGCAGCGCCGCGCCCAGGAGGTCATCGACCGCTGCTGGGCGCTCGGTGATGCGAACCCGATCCTGCTGATCCACGACGTCGGCGCCGGCGGCCTGTCCAATGCCGTGCCCGAGGCCGTGGCCCACAGCCAGCGCGGCGCACTGATCGATCTGCGCGCGATATTGAACGACGAGCCCGGCATGTCGCCGATGGAGCTCTGGTGCAACGAGTCGCAGGAGCGCTACGTGCTCGTGGTCGAAGCCGACCGCATCGCGGAGCTCGAGGCGCTTTGCCGGCGCGAGCGCTGCCCCGTCGCCGTCATCGGCACGCTGACCGGCGACGGCCGGCTGCGCGTCGTCGATGCGCTGCTCGGCGACGATCCCGTAGACATGCCGCTCGATGTGCTGCTCGGCAAGGCGCCGCGCATGACGCGCGACGTCGCCAGCCGCGTGCCGCCGTCGCGGCCGCTCGAGCTCGGCGGGCTGTCGCTGCGCGAGGCCGCGTACCGCGTGCTGCAGCTGCCGGCGGTCGCCGACAAGACCTTCCTGATCACGATCGGTGACCGCAGCGTCGGCGGCATGATCCACCGCGATCCGATGGTCGGTCCCTGGCAGGTGCCGGTGGGCGACGTCGCCGTCACGGTCGCCGATTACGACGGCGTGGCCGGCGAGGCGATGGCGATGGGCGAGCGTACGCCGGTCGCGCTGCTCGACGCTCCGGCGTCGGGCCGCCTGGCCGTCGGCGAAGCGCTGACCAACCTGCTCGCGGCCGACGTCGCCTCGCTGCGTGACGTGCGGCTGTCGGCGAACTGGATGGCCGCCTGCGGCGAGCCCGGCGAGGACGCGGCGCTGTACGCCACGGTCGAGGCGGTCGGCGAGCAGCTCTGTCCGGCGCTCGGCATCGCGATTCCGGTCGGCAAGGATTCGCTGTCGATGCGCACCGCCTGGCAGGAGGCCGACGGGACGAAGCGCGCCGTGGTCGCGCCGGTCTCGCTGATCGTCTCGGCATTCGCGCCGCTCGCCGATGTGCGTCGCACCCTGACGCCGCAGCTGCGGCTCGACTGCGACGAGACCACGCTGCTGCTGGTCGACCTCGGTCGCGGCCGCAACCGGCTCGGCGGCTCGGCGCTGGCTCAGGTCTGCGCCCAGCTCGGCGCCGTCTCACCGGACCTCGACGACCCGGCGCTGCTGAGCGGCTTCGCTGCTGCGCTGCGCGAGCTGCGCGCCGCGGAACTCGTACTGGCCTACCACGACCGCGCCGATGGTGGCCTGTTCGCGACCCTGGTCGAGATGGCCTTCGCCGGCCATTGCGGCCTGCGCATCGAGCTGCCGCCGTCGCGCCGCGATGCCTTCGCCGAGCTTTTCGCCGAGGAGCTCGGCGTGGTGCTGCAGGTGCGTGCCGCCGATATCGAGCAGGTCCGCGGCGTATTGGCGCGGCATGGCCTCGGCGAGGACGTCGTGATCCCGATCGGCCGCCCGGATCCGAGGAATGCACGCGTCTCGATCCGTGCCGGCGATGCGCTGCTCGACGAATCCTGGGAGGACCTGAAGCGTGCCTGGTCCGAGACCTCGTACCTGATGCGCGGCCTGCGCGACGATCCGGCCTGCGCCCGCGAGGAATTCGCGACCGCGACGTCCTGGCAGGCGCCGCCGCTGCAGGTCGCGCTGCGCTTCGACCCGGCCGAGGACGTGGCCGCGCCGTATGTCGCACGCGGCGCGCGCCCCAGGGTCGCGGTGCTGCGCGAGCAGGGCGTCAACAGCCAGGCGGAGATGGCCGCGGCCTTCGCGCGTGCCGGTTTCGAGGCCTACGACGTGCACATGACCGATCTCATCGGCGGCACGCAGCAGCTCGCACGGTTCCAGACCCTGGTCGCCTGTGGCGGCTTTTCCTACGGCGACGTGCTCGGCGCGGGCGAGGGCTGGGCCAAGTCGATCCTGTTCAACGAGCGCCTGCGCGAGCAGTTCGCAGAGTTCTTCCAGCGCCCCGACACGCTCTCGCTCGGCGTCTGCAACGGCTGCCAGATGATGTCGGCGCTCGCGAGCCTGATCCCGGGCACGGCGAGCTGGCCGCGCTTCGTGCGCAACCGCGGCGAGCAGTTCGAAGGGCGGCTCGGCCTGGTCGAAGTGCTGCCCTCACCATCGCTGCTGCTCGAAGGCATGGCCGGCTCCTTGCTGCCCATCGCGGTCGCGCACGGCGAAGGTCGTGCCGAGTTCGCGCACGACTCCGGCGCCCGCGCCTGCCACGACGCCGGCCTCGTGCCCCTGCGCTACGCGCTCGGCCCCGGCATCGTCGCCACCACCTATCCCTCGAACCCCAACGGCTCGCCGCTCGGCATCGCCGCCATGACCAGCACCGACGGGCGCGTGACCATCACGATGCCGCATCCGGAGCGCGTATTCCGCTACGTGCAGCACTCCTGGGCGCCACCAGGTTGCGGTGAGGACTCCGCCTGGATGCGCCTCTTTCGCAATGCCCGGCGTGCGTTGGGTTGAGCGCTGCCAGATCCGAATCCGCACACGCCGGCCTCGCGGCGCGGGCCAGAATGGCCGTGGCCAGCGAACGGCGCGATCGGGCCCTGCATCGCGGGCTACTTCGACGCCTGGCTCGGCACATAGGGGTAGTAACTCTGCGCCACGTCCAGTCGCCCGAGCTGCCCGCCACCGAGCCAGAGCTGGATGATCTTGCTGTCACGCAGGTACTTCTCGACGTGAAAATCGGGTGAGTAGCCGCAGGCGCCCATCAGTTGCATTGCCATGTTGCATACCCGCTCGGTGACGTCGCAGGCGTGGACCTTCGCGGCGCTGGCGCGACCCATCAGGAACTCGTCGCCGGGGTTTCCGAAGCGTTCGCGATCGTTGAACATGGCGGCGACGTGCATGTAATGCGCGCGCGCGGCTTCGATGCCGATGGCCATGTCTGCGATCATCGCGGCCTGCAGCGAATGGTTGCGTACGGATTTCCCGCCGTAGTGGCGGGTTGCCGTGTACTCGATCACGATTTCGAGGACGGCCTGCGCATTGCCGAGGGCCATCGGTGCGCTCGTGAGGCGGCCCCAGCTGATGTTGTTGCGGAACAATTGCCAGTCCTTGCCCGGCCCGGCAGCGCGGTAGTTCTCTGGAACGCGGACGTTGTTGAAATGCATGGCCGCGTTGACATCAGTAGCGCGCATGCCCAATTTCCTCTCGGGCCTGCCGAAAGTGAGGCCCGGCGTGTCCTTGGGGACATAGATGAGCGCGACGCCGTCCTCCGCCAGCCCGGAATCCGTCGAACACACCACGCAATAGAGGTCGGCGATGCCGGCGCCGCTTGGCCACATTTTCTCGCCGTTTATCACCCAGTGGCGGCCCTCGAGCCGCGCCGTGGTGCGGATGGTCCTGCCACGCTCGGCCGCATCCTCGACGTTGCAGCCGCCGGCGGGCTCGGTGATGGCGAGACAGCCGCAGCGCGGCTCGTCGCCGCAGAACATCGGCGCGAACCGGTCTACCAGCTCCTTGTTCTGGCCGCCCATCGCCGCCGCCATCGACCACGGGACGATCAGCGCGTGCAGCGACAGGCCGCTGTCGCCGCGCGAAATCTCCTCGGTCAGCGCGCAGACGGTGGTGGCCGAGCGGATACCGAGGCCGCCATGGCGGGGCGAGAAGCCGCGCTTCTGGATGCCCAGCCGGACCAGTCCGCTGTACGCATCGAGGAACGCCTCATGACTGTGGTCCAGTTCCTGCCTCAAAGGCATCACGACCTCGTCGACATACTTGCGAACCGCGTAGAGGATGGCCTGGTCCTCGCCCGACGTGATGAATGATCCGTAGCGCTTCATTGGATCTCTCCTGGATATCCTGTGCCGGCACTCCCCACGAACGACTGCTGCCTGACGCCGGCCGCGCGCAGCGGGCTTCGATGCTCGGGTGCCGCGGTCAGCGGGTAAGGGGCTTGTAGCGGATGCGATGTGGCTGCGCCGCATCCTCTCCGCGCCGCTTGCGGAAGTCCTCGACGTATTCCTGATAGTTCCCCTCGAACCACACGACTTCCGAATTGCCTTCGAAGGCGAGGATGTGAGTCGCGATGCGGTCGAGGAACCAGCGATCGTGCGAGATCACGACCGCGCAGCCCGGGAAGGCGAGCAGGCCGTCTTCGAGTGCGCGCAGCGTCTCGACGTCGAGGTCGTTGGTCGGCTCGTCGAGCAGCAGCACGTTGCCGCCGCTCTTCAGCACCTTGGCGAGGTGCACGCGGTTGCGCTCGCCACCCGAGAGCTCGCCGATCGACTGCTGCTGCTGCACGCCCTTGAAGTTGAAACGGCCGACATAGCCGCGCGAGGAGGTCTCGTAGTTGCCGACCTTGATGGTATCGAGGCCGCCGGAGATCTCCTGCCAGACCGTGTGCTTGTCGTTCAGCGCCTGGCGCGACTGGTCGACGTAGGCGAGCTTGACGGTCGGTCCGATGACGATCTCGCCGCCGTCGGGTTTTTCGGCGCCGGTCAGCATGCGGAACAGGGTCGTCTTGCCGGCGCCGTTCGGGCCGATGATGCCGACGATGCCGCCCTTCGGCAGGCTGAAGTTCAGGTTGTCGATGAGCAGGCGATCGCCGAAGCCCTTGCGCAGGTTCTTCGCCTCGATGACCAGGTCGCCGAGGCGCTCGCCCGGCGGGATGTAGATTTCGTTGGTCTCGTTGCGCTCCTGGAACTCCCGCGAGGCGAGCTCCTCGTAGCGCTGCATGCGCGCCTTGCTCTTGGCCTGGCGGGCCTTGGGGTTCTGGCGCACCCACTCGAGCTCGCGTTCCAGGGTCTTGCGCAGCGCCTCGCGCTCGCGCTCCTCCTGGGCCAGGCGCTTTTCCTTCTGCTCCAGCCACGACGAGTAGTTGCCGTGATACGGAATGCCGTGGCCGCGATCGAGCTCGAGGATCCACTCGGCGACGTTGTCGAGGAAGTAGCGGTCGTGGGTGACCGCGATCACCGTGCTCGGGTACTGCTCGAGGAATTTCTCCAGCCAGGCGATGGACTCGGCGTCGAGGTGGTTGGTCGGCTCGTCGAGCAGCAGCATGTCGGGCTCGGAGAGCAGCAGCCGGCAGAGCGCCACGCGGCGCTTCTCGCCGCCCGAGAGCTTGTCGATGGTCGCGTCCCAGGGCGGCAGGCGCAGCGCGTCGGCGGCGATCTCGAGCTTGCGGTCGAGCTCCCAGCCGCCGGCCGCGTCGATCTCGTCCTGCAGCTTCGCCTGCTCCTCGAGCAGCTTG
>JADLDF010000364.1 GCA_020846815.1 Gammaproteobacteria bacterium
CAGTGGTCTGGGCGGCTAGCCTGGTGGTCGGTGTCGGACTGGCAGTGGCAGCCGCGCCCCTGGAGGCGCAGCAGAAGCCGCCGCAGGTCAGCAAGAGCGTCGGCAAGCCGCTGCAGGCGGCCCAGGCGGCGATCAAGGCGAACAAGTGGGGCGAGTGCATCTCGCAGCTCAAGCAGGCGGATGCGGCCGCCGACAAGAAACCCTACGACATCCACGCGATCAACGAGCTGCTGGGCTTTTGCGCGATCCGCAGCAACGACTACGCGACCGCCGCCAGGTCGCTGGAAATCGGCCTGAACTCCGGCTTCCTCGAGCAGGACCAGGTGCCGAGCCGCGTGCGCGCGCTGGCCCAGGTCAACTACCAGCTCAAGAACTACGCCAAGGCGATCGAGTTCGGCAACCGCGCCGTCAAGGGCGGATTCGCCGATGCCGACATGTACACGCTGATCGCGCAGGCGTACTACATCCAGGGCGACTACAAGAGCACGCTGAAGTTCGTCGGCGACTGGGTGGGCGACCAGGAGAAGCGCGGCCAGACCCCGCGTGAGGGTGCCCTGCAGCTGCTGCTCAGCTCCTGCCTCAAGCTCGAGGACGATGCCTGCACGACTCGTGCGCTCGAGAGGCTGGTCGCCAATTATCCGAAGGACGAGTACTGGCAGAATCTCATGCGTTCGCTGTTCCGCACCGGCGGCAACGACAAGACGATGATCAACGTCTATCGTCTCGCCGCAGAAGTGAACGCGATGCGCCGTCCGGAGGATTACACCGAAATGGCCCAGCTCGCGATCGAGCAGGGCTCGCCCGGCGAGGCCCAGGCGATCCTTGAACAGGCGTTCGCCAAGAAGACGTTCACGGACCAGCGCGAAGTCGACCGCAACACCCGCCTCCTGAACACCGCCAAGACCCAGGCCGCGACCGACAAGGCCACGCTCGGGAAGCAGGAAAAAGACGCTTTGGCCGCCAAGACCGGCGAGGCCGACCTGCGCATCGGTCAGGCCTACCTGAGCTATGGCCAGCTGCCACAGGCCGTGACGGCGATCCAGCGCGGCATCACCAAGGGCGGCCTGAAGAACCCGGCCGAGGCGCAGATCCTGCTCGGCATGGCGCAGCTGAAGTCCGGCAACAAGACCGAGGCGGTCAAGGCGTTCAAGGCCGCCAGCGGCGACGAGGTGCTGGCGCGTCTCGGCAATCTCTGGGCACTGCACGCCCAGCAGTAAAAGCCTGTCGGCCCAGGCGGGCCGCCTCCGGTGCTCTTCGGGAGCACCACCAAAAAGGCCGGGGAGCCTCGTCGCTACCCGGCCTTTTTCTTTGGTGCCCTTTGCCTTCTACGCCTCTTGCCTGCGGTGGCCGGGGGTCAGGTGGCCCCGGCACCCGAGCCGGGAACGGAGCCACGATCGACGATGCGCCGCGCCGGGCTGACGATCGCCAGGACGATCGTCACCACCAGCGCCACGGCGACGATCGACAGCTCGACCGCGTATTCGGCCGGCTTGACCCAGATCTCGTCGAGATGGCCCCATTTCTCCAGGATCTCGTTGACGTTCCAGGCAATGATCGCCGTCGGGATCGCGTAGCGCAGCGCCGGAGCCATGCGCTGGTACCACCACAGGCGCTGCGCGAGGTAGATCGCCCAGATGAAGAAAAAACCGCAGGACGCGAACGTGACCCAGTGGTCGGTGCCGAAGAAGTTGGGGTTGTAGATGACCAGCAGCCATATGTAGAAAAACCAGGTGACGTAGATCGTCTCCATCGCGACGATCGCGGCGAGGTTGCGGGTCTGGCCGGACGACTTCTCGCCGGGGCTCAGCCGCAGATTGCGGTGCAGCCACATGAAGGCATTGCAGCGCGTGTCGCGGTTGAAGAAGAAGAACAGCAGCGTGGCGAACATCACGCCGATCGAGGACAACATCACGCGGTATTCGGCCAGCGTTTCCTTGGCTCCCCAGACCACGGGCGACACGCCGAGCTCGTCCGCGACGTAGACGAAACTGAACTCGATCCAGGACAGCCAGATCAGGCTGCCGCCCACGAACCCGAGCAGGGTCGCAGCGTTCTCCGACTTGTTGCGCCCGATCCAGACCATGATCGCGCCGATGAGGCCCAGCAGGAACGCGGCGAGGAACACCTGCTCCGGGAACCAGCGGTGCTCCATGAGGTACATCACGGTGTGGCCGAGCCCCTGCCACACGTAGACGATCAGCAACGCGAGGATGGCAGGCAGCGGCGCCTGATAGCTTTTCTGGAGCTTCTGCAGCAGAGACATGGCGACCCCCTTGGCGCATCGGGCCGCGCGCCCGACGCGGGCATTCTAGCGCCGGACCGGGCCGTGTGACTCGTCAGTCACACGGCCGTTCGCCAGCCGGCACTCAGGCCTCGACGGCGGCGACGGCCTCGGCCTCGGACTTCGGCATGTCGCGGCCGGTGAGCTCCTCCAGCTCGGCCTGCGCGGCACGGAGCATCCGGTCGACGTAGTCGGCACGGCGCCGGTGCCGGCGCTCGGCGGCCGCACCGCGTGGCTGGAAGGCGTCGACGTCCGACACCTTCAGGATCCGGCGCTGTTCCAGCAGGTTTTCGATGGCGTCCAGCCGGTCGCGCGTGACGGACAGCTCCTCCATCAGCGTGATCGTCATCCACAGCAGCTTGTCGGTCGCCGGGTCGCTGAAGTACTGCGGTTTCTTGCCCTTGGCGACGCGCGCGATGCGTACTGGCGCCGCATCGGTCGCGGACGGTGCCGCCTGCGCGGCAGCGGCAGCCTTGCGCGTGCCGGCGGCGGCCTTGCGGGCGGCTTTCGGCGGCGCAGCCAGCCTGCCAGCGGAGCGGGCAGGGCCCTGGGTCGCGCGGCCGCCGGAGCGGGCGCGGATGCGGGCGCTGATACGAGCGGCAGCCTGGCGGGAGGAGGGGCGGGAGGTCTTGTTCTTCACTTGCGTGCTCGCTGCCCGGTCAGCGCATGGCCGCCAGGATCTTCCAGTAGAAATTGGCGGTGTAGTTCATCTGCGCGACGTCCAGCTTCGGCACGAATTCGTCGACGCGGACCTGGCCCGGAGCAAAGCCTCCCTTGATGGCCTCGGCCCCGAGATCGATGTTGGTCATGTACCGGCAGAACGTCTCGTTGTTGTTGTAGCTCTCCCAGTTGTGCATGAACTTCTCGATGGCCGTCTTGCCGCGCGGGATCTCCAGATGCAGCATCAGGCCGCCCGGCCGCAGCAGGCGGCGGCACTCCTGCATGATGCGCACCAGCGCCGACTTCGAGGTCTCGTGCAGCATGATGTGCGAGACGACGAGGTCGAAGCTGCCGGCCTCGAAGTCCGTCGCTTCGGCGTTCTGCTGGCTGAAATGCACCGGTACGCCGAGGGCCTGGGCACGCGCATGCGCATAGCGCAGCACCGGCGCGCCGACGTCGATGCCGTGGACCTCGGCTGCGGGAAACGCCCGCGCCCAGGCCAGCGTGGCGTTGCCGATCGCACAGCCCATGTCGAGCAGCCGCACCGGCCGGAAGTCCGGATGCTTTTCGCGCAGGTAGGCGAGCAGGGTGTCGCCGGTGAGATTGTTCTCCGGTCCGAGCGCATCGCCCATGTAGAGGTTGATGCCCTTGTCGTAGACGACGCCGGCCGCGACGTCGTCGGCGGTGAAATCGGTGTGATAGCCGCCGGGCTGCAGGTGGATGTCGACGG
>JADLDF010000365.1 GCA_020846815.1 Gammaproteobacteria bacterium
ATCTTCCGGCCCTGCGCACGCACCACGCCATCGGCGATGGCGAGAAAGCGGTGCAGGTCCGTGTTGCCATTCGCTCGCGCGCGCAACAGGTGATCGGCATCCTCGATCACGAAGGCATCGTGCTCGCCGCTGCTGTCAACCGCTGCCGAGACCAGAGGTTCTGCGAGGCGCCGCCTCATCCCTGGTGGTCGCCACGGTCGATATAAGGGCTGGAGGAGCGTGGCTTCACGACGAAGCCAGCGGCCGCGAATCGAACGCGAAAGGCTGATCCGCAAGAATCTGCAGCCGCCGGGCGTCGCCGTGCCTGGGATTGATCAATGCGTCATAGGTTGCCGAAACGACCGCCGACGGAACATGCAGAACCGCAGTGTTGCCGCCGGCGAGCCACTCATCCCCGATCCGCCGCGTGAGATGGATGTGGTCCCGCCACTGATCCGGCAGGTCGACGAAGTCGATGCGATTGGCCTGCACATCGTCGGGCAGCTCGATCTCGAGCATGCGGTAACCCTGAAGGGCTTCCGGACGACGGATTTCCTGATGAACGAGCTGCTCGAGAACCGCCGCAGCAGGGTGAGTGGCGCAGTACAGAATGGGCTGACCGCGTGTATGCCAGCGCCCGCTTACCTTGAGCCCTCCCGAACCATCGAGGCTCGCGTGCCGGGACAGACGCCACAGGCGCACTACGCGAAGACACCTTCCTGCGTTTGCAGCAGCATTTCCTCCACGACCCGCGCACCGCTTTCGGTGGCGAGCAGATCGAGCGGCGCACGTCCTTCGAGGCGACGCTTGGGCTCGCGCAGCCACTGCTCCGCATATTCCGCGGCGCCGGGAAAGGTCTGCCGGGCCAGCGCAATGATGCGCGCCAGACGCACGACCCGATCCGACTCGGCCGGCTCGAGGGTTTCCTCGGCCTGGCGGCGACTCAGTGTGCGCCGGTTCAACACGAGCTTGTAGATCACTTCGCTCTCGAGCTGCGCATCCTCTCGAAGGGAGTGGATCGAGGACACCGGCAGCCCTCGCTCAACCTGGCGAGCCAGTTCCAGATCGGAAAAGACTACTGGAGCCTTCAGCCCCAGCATGCGCGCAATCTGGCCGATCAGGGCCTCAGGACCATAGGGCCTGTCCGACTGCGCCGGCACTTTGCCGGCTGCCCTCATGTTGCGTGCGGTTGCCATCGCCAAGCTTCTCTTGCGCCACTTGGCACAAGATATACGCGCAATTGGCCCAATCTGCAATTGGGAAGAATCCGTAAGTTACTGATTTGTCGTGGGCTCGAACCCCCCTTGCACCACTCGAATCTCCGGATTGTCACCAGATTTCCATTGGCAACTGAGTAGTGACCGGGGGAAGTGAAGTGTGCTGGCCGGCGCGCGAACCGGATGCGCCTCGTCATACCGGAACCGCTTCTCTCAGGATTCGTTCCCGCGACCCACGCGGCAGGCTCCTGGGCGTCAGCACGTCGACCGGCACGCCAAGCAGGCGTTCGGCCTCGATCTGCAGCGCGGCCAGGGTGAACAGCGTCGTCGTTGGGGGCAGGTTCGACCAACAGGTCCAGGTCGCTGCCTTCCTCATCGTCTCCCGGGGCGGCAGACCCGAAAATGCGCGGGCGCGCGACACCGTGGCGGGCCACGATTTCCCGCAGCGCGTTCCGATTGGCCTGCAAGGAAACGGACGGTTTCATGGAGGTGACTGTGCCAGAGTTCGGCAGGCGCAACGCAAGCCGGCGCACAGTAGCGTCCGTCGGCCTGCCGTAGCGGCGGGCCGTGAACCGAACCGACCCGTTCGCATCAGCTTCCGTGCCAAAATCTGGCAGAGTGGACGGGACTCGAACCCGTCCGGGTTTCCCACGGGTCCGCGCCGCGCCCGCTGCGCTACCATGCAGGCCATGTCGCTTCCCGCACAGTTCCTCGACGATCCCCTGCCCTCCGAACCGCTCGCGCTCGCCGCCGACTGGCTGGCCGAGGCGCGCAGTCTGCGGCAGCAGCCGAACCCCGATGCCATGGTGGTCGCGACGGTCGATGCCGCCGGCCTGCCGTCGGCGCGCGTCGTGCTCTGCAAGGAGATCGTCGTGCAGCCCGGGTATCTCGCGTTCTTCACGAACTACGACTCGCGCAAGGGTCGCGAGCTCGAGGACCGGCCACGCGCCGCGCTGGTGCTGCACTGGGACCACCTGCACCGCCAGGTGCGGATCGAGGGGCGCGTGGTGCGCGCGAGCGCGGCGGAGAGCGATGCCTATTTCGCCTCGCGGCCGTGGCAGCGGCGCATCGGCGCCTGGGCAAGCGCCCAGAGCCAGCCGGTCGGCTCGCGCGCCGAGCTCGAAGCCAACGTGGTCGCGGTCGCCCGGCGCTTCGGCGCGCCGGTGCCGGGACCCGAGGACGGCGACGATCCCGGCGTGGCCATCCCGCGCCCGCCGCATTGGGGCGGCTATCACGTCTGGGCCGAGGCCGTGGAGCTCTGGGTCGAGGGCGAATCGCGGATCCACGATCGCGTGCGGTGGACGCGCTCGCTCCATGCGAACCCGGCAGCCGAGGGTGCGGATGCGTTCACGGCTGGTGCCTGGTCCGCCACCCGGTTGCAGCCCTGAGCGATTGAGGTATGGCGACGCTGCCGCTGCAAATGCAGCGGCAGCGATCTGCTGAACGATCGGGGTTTCCGGACCAACTCAGTCTTGCCGTACTGTCCAGCAGATTCGTCGACGCCTGCAGGGCTTGGGCGGACGCGCCGAAGGAACCGTTCGACAACACGGCGATCGCGAAGGCGCCGCCGGAACTGGTATTCAGCGGTGACGGCACCGAGGCGTTCCAACCAGGGCCTTGGGCGATGATCCGGCCGCCGCCTTGACACTCGGGCGCGTGGCGGTGCCGTGAGGCTGCCGCTGGACATGTGATGCACATGTGAATATGCTCTTCACATGCCAAAGATGATCCAACTGCGCAACGTCTCCGATGCACTGCACCGGCAGCTCAAGTCTCGTGCCGCGCTGGCTGGTCTGCCACTGTCGGACTACCTGATTCGTGAAGTGCGCAAGATCGCGGAGCAGCCCACGGCGGAGGAAATGCGGCGAC
Source organism: Gammaproteobacteria bacterium (assembly GCA_020846815.1). Next base: position 3,066 of record JADLDF010000365.1, read on the forward strand.
GCCTGCAGCAGCGCGAGTCGTACGCGGGCAAGACGTCACCGACGCAGGCGCTACGCGCCGAGCGCGACGCGCGGTGATCGTCGTCGACGCCTCGGCCGTGCTGGAGCTGCTGCTTCGCACGGAAAAGGCCGTGGCGCTGGATGCCCTGCTACTGAACGGACTGGAAACGATGCACGCCCCACACCTGCTGGACGTGGAGATCGTGCAAACGTTGCGAAGACTCGTGCTGGGCGCGCAACTGACCGGCAGCCGGGCCGCACAAGCGATCGACGACTTCACGCAACTCGTCATCGAACGGCACGCGCATACCGACCTGCTCGCGCGTGCCTGGCAACTGCGCTCGTCGATCACCGCCTACGACGCCATGTACGTCGCGCTCGCCGAAGCGCTGGACGCCCCTCTGGTCAGTTGCGATACGCGCCTCGGTCGCGCGCACGGGCACGGCGCGACGATTCGAATCGTCTGATCGCCAGCGCCATTGCGCCCGTCGGCCGCAGTCAGCGCAGCGCGGCGAGCACGGCGTCGTGCAGCGCGCCGTTGCTCGCCAGCACCGTGGTCGTGCCGAGCCCGACCGGGCCGCCGTCGAGGTCGGTGAAGCGGCCTCCCGCCTCTTCGACGATCACGGTCAACGCGGCGATGTCGAGGATGTTCACGTCCGACTCGACGACGACGTCGAGTGCGCCGCGCGCCAGCAGGTGGTAGTGGACGAAGTCGCCGTAGCCGCGCAGGCGGCTGAGCTGCGGCACGAGCTGCCCGAAGCGCGCCCAGCGCGGGCCCTGCGTGAGGGTCTTGAGATTGCCGGTCGAGAGGATCGTCGCGGCGAGCTCCGCGGTGGCGCTGACGCGGATCGGCTTGCCGTCGAGCCAGGCGCCCTGCCCGCGTTCGGCCCAGGCGAGCTCGCCGTAGACCGGTGCGCAGGAGACGCCGAGCACGAAGCGCCCGCTGCGCAGCAGCGCGATCTGGGTCGAGAAGAACGGGCAGTCGCGCACGAAGGACTTGGTGCCGTCGATCGGGTCGACCAGCCAGATGCTCTCGGCACCCATGTCGTGCTGGCCGGTTTCCTCGCCGTAGAAGCCGTAGCCGGGGAAGCGCTTCGACAGCACCTCGTGGATGGCCTGCTCGGATCTGACGTCGGCCTCGGTGACGGGCGACCTGTCGGCCTTGGTGACGACTTCGAGGTTACGCTGGTAGAGCGAGCGGATCACCGCGGCGGCCGCGGCGGCGGCGTCGAGCGCGGCTTGCAGTTCGGCGGAGGGCACGGGTTTCCTCGGGACGGCGGGATCGAGGGCGCGAGGTTGCGGGCGCTCGCAGGTGCTGTCAATGCGGGCGCCTGATATGGTGCGTTTCCGATATCTTGGGGCTGCGCCATGGGCAACCGTCTCAGCAAGATCTACACGCGCACCGGCGACGACGGCACGACCGGCCTCGGCGACGGCACGCGCGTCGCCAAGGACGATGCGCGCGTCGAGGCCTATGGCACGGTCGACGAGGCGAACAGCGCGATCGGCGTGGTCCTCGCCGTGCCCGGCCTGCCCGAAGCCGTCGCCGGCTGCCTGCGCGAGGTGCAGCACGATCTCTTCGACCTCGGCGGCGAGCTCTGCATCCCGGGGCTGCGCATGATCACGGCCGCGCACGTGGCGCGGCTCGAGGCCGAGCTCGACGGCTTCAACGAGCCGCTGCCGCCGCTCAAGGACTTCATCCTGCCCGGTGGCGGGCCGGCCGCGGCCGCCTGCCACGTCGCGCGCACGGTCGCGCGGCGCGCCGAGCGGCGCGTCTGGACGCTCGCCGCGGGCGGCGCCGACGTCGGCGAGCACGGGCCGAAATATCTCAACCGGCTGTCGGACCTGCTGTTCGTGCTCGCGCGCGTGCTGGCGCGGCACGAGCACGGCGCCGAGGTGCTTTGGCGGCACGACCGGGGGCGCAAGCCGGGCTGATTCCGCGGCCGCGCACCGAGCTGCGCGCGGCCGAGCCACGTCGGCAGTGACCGCCGATCCGCGGGAATGAAAGCGGTGGCGCCGTGCAGGGGGCAACGTGCGGCGGAGAGGAGCGGCGCAGGCTCTACCCTGCGCAGCGAGCTCGCCGCGCGTCAGGCCTTGGCGAGCACCCGCTCGTCGACTTCGCTGCGGATCTGCGTGCCGATCACGATCGCGATCAGCACCGCGACCGCAATCATCTCGAACGCGACCTGATAGTTGCCGTATTTGTCGAAAAGCCAGCCCGCGGCCCAGCTGCCGATGCCGACGCCGACCGACTCCAGCAGGCTGATCGTGCCGTTGATGCGGCCGATCTCGCGCAGCCCGAAGTTGTTCACGGCGAGCATGTTGTAGAGCGTGAACAGGCCGCCCCAGCCGATGCCGATGATGATCGCCGAGGCGAACACCCATTCGCGCTTCATGCTCGCGAGCCCGACCACGCCGACCAGCATGATCACCTGGCAGACGGTGAAGACGCGATGCCGATCGACCTTGTCGGCGAGCGCGCCGATGCCGAACTTGGCGAGCATCGCCACCACGCTGAAGAAGAACATCGTCTTGCCGGCCTCCTGCAGCGGGTAGCCGAAGCTCTTGTTCAGATGCAGCACGAGATGCTGCACGAAAGCGAAAATGGAGAAATAGGTCAGGAAGCCCGAGGCGCCGATCGCCCAGAACGTCCTGGTGCGGATCGCCTCGCGAAAGGTCAGGCCGTGCTGCTTCAGGTCGCCGATCGCGTCGTTCTGGCCGCGCGCCACGGTGCCGGCCTGCGCGGGCGTGCCCTTGACCAAGATCAGCACCACCAGGAACAGCACGACCGGCATGAAGGCGTTGTAGAAATACGCCTGGCGCCAGCCGAAGGACTGGATCAGGTAGGGGTTCACCAGCGGCAGCACGGCGCTGCCCATGCTGGTGCCGACCAAGGCGATGCCGATCGCGAGGCCGCGGTTCTTTACGAACCAGCTCGAGACCAGGAAGATCACGACCATCGAACCCGAGCAGCCGAGTGCCAGCGCGAACAGCAGGTGGATCACGTAGACCTGCTTCAGCGCGACGCCAGACCAGTTCTGGAAATAGAACCAGAGCGCCGCGGCCGCGAGCAGCACGGTCAGCCCGGCCAGCGCGGCGAACGGCAGCGACGGCCAGACCTGGCGGCAGGCGAAGGCGAGCAGCGCCGCGAACGAGACGAAGGTCAGCACCGCGACCGCCTCGATCAGCGGCACCGGTGCGCCGTTGGCGATCATGCTGTAGCCGAAATAGCCGAGCGTCAGCAGGCCGCAGCCGGTCATCAGCAGGTATTTGGGGTTCCAGCGATCGATCAGGATGCCGAAGATCGGCGAGAACAGCGCGACCATGACGAAGTTCAGCAGGTCGCGCAGCTTGAAGTCGGCGCGCGACCAGCCGAA
>JADLDF010000366.1 GCA_020846815.1 Gammaproteobacteria bacterium
AAGTGAAGCGCCAGGCCGAGGCCGAGGGTCTCGACCGGGTCTTCAAGGACGCCGGTGCCGACTGGCGCGAGTCCGGCTGCTCGATGTGCCTCGGCATGAACGGCGACACGGTGCCCAAGGGCGAGTATTCGGTCAGCACCAGCAACCGCAATTTCGAAGGCCGTCAGGGCGTCGGCGCGCGCACTTTGCTCGCGAGCCCCGAGACCGCCGCCGCCTCCGCGGTGCGCGGCCGGGTCACCGATCCGCGCGAATTCGTGAAGTCCTGAGCCGCCGGGTCCGACGAGGAGACAGAGCATGCAGGCCATCAAGAAGATCCGTTCGCGCACCGTGGTGATGCCGGCGGTCAACATCGACACCGACCAGATCATTCCGGGACGCTTCCTGACCACGATCACCAAGGAAGGGCTCGGCCAGCAGTTGTTCGCCGACTGGCGCTACGACGCCGCGGGCAACCCGCAGCCCGACTTCATCCTGAACCGTCCCGAGGCGCGCGGCTGCGAGATCCTGGTCGCGGGCCGCAACCTCGGCTGCGGCTCCTCGCGCGAGCACGCGCCCTGGGCGCTGCTCGACTACGGCTTCAAGGCCGTGATCAGCACCGAGATCGCCGACATCTTCCGCAACAACTCGCTGAAGAACGGCCTGGTGCCGGTCATCGTCGACGAGCCGACCCACCAGTGGCTGCTCGCGAACCCCGGTGCCGAGGTCGAGATCGACCTCGAGACCACGACGCTGAACCTGCCGGATGGCCGCAAGCTGAAGTTCCCGATCGAGCCCTTCCCGCGCTACTGCATCCTCAACGGCGTCGACGAGCTCGGCTTCATCCTCTCGAAGGAGCCGCAGATCGCCGCCTACGAGGCCCGCCGGCCGCGCGCATGAAGGCGAAGATCGCAGTCCTGGGGGGCGACGGCATCGGCCCCGAGGTCGTCGCGCAGGCCGTGCGCGTGCTCGAAGCCACGGCGCGCCTGTTCGGCCACGAGCTCACGCTGGTGCCGGCCGATTTCGGCGGCGTCGCGATCGACGCCTGCGGCGACGGCCTGCCGCCGCAGACGCTGCGGGCCTGCCTCGAATCCGACGGCGTGCTGCTCGGCGCGATCGGCGGTCCGAAGTGGGGCCCGACGGCGCCGGTGCGTCCCGAGCCCGCCCTGCTGCGGCTGCGCAGCGAGCTCGGCGTCTACGCCAACGTGCGGCCCATCAAGGTGCTCGCTGCGCTGCGCGACGCCTCGGTGATCAAGCCGGAGATCCTCGACGGCGTCGACCTGGTGTTCGTGCGCGAGCTGACCGGCGGCATCTATTTCGGCCGCAAGGAGCGCAGCGGCGATCGCGCCACCGACGAATGCGCCTACACGGTCGCCGAGATCGAGCGCATCACCCGCGTAGCCGGGCGGCTCGCGAGCGCACGCCGCGGCCGCATCGTGCAGATCGACAAGTCGAACGTGCTCGAGACCTCGCGGCTGTGGCGCGAGGTCAGCGAGCGCGTCGTCAGGAGCGAGTTCCCGGGCGTCGCGATCGAGCACATGTTCGTCGATGCCGCCGCGATGCACCTGATCCGCCGGCCGCGCGACTTCGACGTGCTGCTGACCGAGAACCTGTTCGGCGACATCCTCACCGACGAGGCGGCGATGCTCGCGAGCTCGCTGGGCGTGCTGCCCTCGGCCTCGCTCGGCGAAGGCCGCCGCGGGCTCTACGAGCCGATCCACGGCTCGGCGCCGGACATCGCCGGCCGCGGCATCGCCAACCCTTGCGGCACGATCCTGAGCGCCGCGCTGCTGCTGCGCCATTCGCTTGGGCTGGAGGCCGAGGCCGCCGCGATCGAGACGGCCGTCGAGGCCGCGATCGCCGGCGGCGCGCGCACGGCCGACATCGCCGAGCGCGGCGCAGCGTCGATCGGCACGGCCGCGATGGGCGATGCGGTGCTGGCGCGATTGCAGCGCTGAGCATTCCTCGCACGGCAGACGTCACCGAGCGCAGCGCGGCGCCGATCGACACGGCCGCGATGGGCGATGAGGTGCTGGCACGGCTGCAGCGCTGAGCGCTCCGCACGCGGCGCCGCTCGCCGCGTTCCGCGGATCGAGACTCGCGCCGGCCATGTCGGCCTCGTGACGGCGTGCCGCAGCCCCCGAGAGGCTGCGGACGAGCGGCGCGCCGCGGCTCTACTCAGCCCGCTGCGGCTGCCCGCTGCAGGCCCGCGGCGAGGTCGCGCTGCAGGTCTTCGAGCGCTTCGATGCCGATCGACAGCCGCAGCAGGCCATCGACGAGGCCGGCGCGTGCCCGCGCCTCGGGTTCCATGGCCGCATGCGTCATGGTCGCCGGGTGAGCCACGAGGCTCTCCACGCCGCCGAGCGATTCGGCCAGCGAGAACAGCTCCAGCCCCTCGACGAAGGCCTTGACCGCCGGCAGGCCGCCGGCGAGCTCCAGCGTGACGATCGCGCCGAAGCCCGACTGCTGGCGCCGCGCGACGTCGTGGCCGGGATGGCCCGGCAGGCCCGGGTACCAGACGCGGCGCACGCCGCGCTGCGCCGCGAGCCACGGCGCCAGCGCGTTGGCATTGCGTTCGTGCACGGCCAGGCGCGCGTGCAGCGTGCGCAGGCCGCGCAGCGTCAGGAAGCTGTCGAAGGCGGAGGCCGTGAGGCCGAGCGCATTCGCCCACCAGGCGAGCTGCTCGGCGAGCTCGGCCGTGGCGGCGACGACCGCGCCGCCGACCACGTCGCTGTGGCCGTTGATGTACTTGGTCGTCGAGTGCACGACCAGGTCGGCGCCGAGGGTGAGCGGGCGCTGCAGCGCCGGCGACAGGAAGGTGTTGTCGACGACCACGAGCGCGCCGCGCGCATGAGCGAGCGCGGCCAGCGCCTCGATGTCGGTGATGCGCAGCAGCGGGTTGCTCGGCGTCTCGATCCACAGCAGTGCCGTCGGCTGCGCGAGCGCGGCCTCTACGGCACCCGTGACGCCGAAGTCGACGAAGTCCACGGCGAGCTCGCCGCGCCGGTTCCAGGCGCTGAACAGCCGGAACGAACCGCCGTAGCAGTCGTGCGGCGCGACGATGCGCGATCCGACGGGCAGCAGGTGCCCGACCAGCGCGATCGCACTCATGCCGGTGCCGGTGATCGATGCGCCCACCCCACCCTCCAGCTCGGTGAGCGCATCGGCCAGCAGGTCGCGCGTCGGGTTGCCGGAACGGGAGTAGTCGTACTTGCGCTTGTCGCCGAAGCCGCGGAACGCGAAAGTCGAGGTCAGGTGGATCGGCGGCACGACGGCGCCCGTGACCTCGTCGGTCTCGAGTCCGGCGCGCACGGCACGGGTGGCAGCATCGAAAGGCATCGTCATCCTCAGGCTCCGGGCAGTTTCGCGAAAATCGGCTTCAGGACCTCGGCTTCCTTGAGGAAGGCGTCGTGGCCATAGACCGAGGAAATCTCCTGCAGCTTGGCGTGCGGCAGGCGCGCGACCATGGCGCGCATGTCGGCCACGGGCACGAGCTGGTCCTCGCGCACCGCGACCGCGGTCACGGGCACGAAGATCCGTCCCGCATCGACACGGTGCAGGTCGATCGATTCCGACAGGCAGAGGAAGCCGTCGGGCTGGTAGCGGGTCGCGTAGTCCGCGCCGCGCGCGATCAGGTAGTCCTCGACCGGGAACACGAAGCCGCGCTCGGTGGCGCGCGGTGCGCCGGCGAAGCGTGCCGCGAACTCCTCGGGGCTGCGATAGGTGGACATCGCCAGCGCGCGCGCGAGCTGCAGGCCTTCCTGCGGCCGGCCGCAGTCGATCGCGAAGCGCACCATGCGCCGCTGCACGCTGCGCCAGGCGGTCGACATCGGGTGCGTGCGGTCGGCGGCGCTGACCACGACCAGATGCGCGACGCGATCGGGATAGCGCTCGCCGAAGGCCAGCGCGACCATGCCGCCGTAGGAGGCGCCGACGATGGCTTTCAGCGACT
>JADLDF010000367.1 GCA_020846815.1 Gammaproteobacteria bacterium
GCCACGGCCGGGTGATCTTCTACGACTACGACGAGCTCTGCCAGGTCACCGACTGCCGCTTCCGCGAGCTGCCGCAGGCCACGAACGACGAGGACGAGATGCGCGGCGAAGCCTGGTTCTACGTCGCGGAGAACGACGTCTTCCCGGAGACCTTCCTGCGCTTCCTCGCCTTCAGCGATGCGCAGCGCGAGAGCTTCGTGCACGTGCACGGCGACATCCTGACGCCGGAGTTCTGGCGCGGCGTGCAGGACAAGGTGCGCGCGGGCGAGATGATGGAGGTGCTGCCCTACCATCCCCACCGCGTGCGGGTGGCGAGCAGCCTCTAGCGCCGCGGCGGCGCTCGCGCCGGGAGCGACACGGCCTCGCGATCTGCTGCAGTGCGAATGCGCGTCTAGCGCGGCGGCGACGCTTGCGCCGACAGCGACTCCACGGCGAGCTTCAGCGGCCCGAAGAGCGCGCGCAGCCGCGCGATTTCGCGCCGGTCGAGGCGCAATCCGGCCGCGGCGGCCTCGGCGAGGCCCGGCGACGGAAACTCCGCGAACAGCACCTGGCTCGCAAACGCGTGGCCGAAGTGCACGGCCTGCGCCTCCGCCGACGGCGATGGAACCTCACCGACGCGGCGCCAGCCCTGCAGCGTAGCGCCGACCAGCGGCGGCAGCCGCCACGCGCGCGCCAGGGCCGCGGCCAACTCGGGCTCGAGCGTGGTGCAGGCGGCCTGGACCGAGGCGGCATCGAACCGCAAGGGCTCGGCCGCCTCGACGGCCGCGACGGCACGCAGCGCGAGCGCCTCGCCGGCGCGATGCAGCAGGCCCGCGAGACCGGCGCTGCCGGGCGAGCCGCCGGCGAGGCGGGCGATCGCCGCGGACAGCCAGGCCGTCGCGACGGCCTCGCGCCACAGCAGCCGCGCTTCGCGATCGCGCCCGGGCGCCGCGAACAACCCGGCGCGGAGCGCATCGAGGGCCAGGACCAGCGGCGGACGGCGGCGCGCGGAATCGGACGCCGGCAGCGCGGTACCGGTCGACAACGCATCGACGATGCCGCGCAGCGCCTCCGGCCGCGGACTCAAGGCCGCGGCAGCCGATTCCGCGGCCCGTGACAGCGACGTGAACAGCGCCGCGACGCGACCGTCGTCGCCGCGTTCGGGAGCCTGCCTGAGGAGGGAGAAGGCCATGCGTGGAGAAGCGTCCGCGACCGAGGCTCCACCGAGCGAGCGCCGCCGTCCACCCGCGCCGCCACGAACCGCCAAGCGCGTCACGCTCCAGTCGGGGCCGGCGCCCCGCTGCCGCGCGCCGTGCCGTCCCCGGCGGCCGCGGCGACCTCGAGGGCCTGCGCCAGATCGGCGCGCAGGTCGTCGAGATCCTCCAGGCCGATCGACAGCCGCACGGTGCCCGGCCGGATGTCGGACCACGCGGCCTGCTCCGGCGTGAGATCCTTGGGCCGCATCATCTGCGGTGGCAGAACCAGCGATTCGGTACTGCCGAGGCTCGCAGTGACCGCGAACAACTGCAGCGCCTCGGCGAAGCGTCGCGCCGCCTCGGCCCCGCCCTGCAGATCGAAGGTCACGACCGAGCCGAACTCGCGCATCTGCGTCCGCGCCAGCGCAGCCTGCGGATGCGACGGCAGCCCCGGATAGCGCACGCGCTCGACCACCCCATGCGCGGCGAGGAAACCGGCGACCTCGAGTGCCGCAGCGCACTGCGCGCGGTAGCGCAGGAAGTAGGTCTTCATGCCGCGCGTCAGCATGAAGGCAGCATGCGGGTCGAGCTGGGCACCGAACAGGCCCCAGTCGGGGCGCATGCCCTGGATCAGCTCCTGACGCGCGATCGCGACGCCACCCATGACGTCACCGGTGCCGGCGGCGTACTTGGTGAGACTGTGGACGAAGACGTCGACGTCGTACTCGCCGTGCTGGTGGAAACCGGCAAAGGTGTTGTCGAGTACCGTCAGCGCGCCGTGGGCACGCGCCAGGCGCGTCATGGCCGCGAGGTCGGCGACCTTGGTCACGGGGTTGGTCGGGCTCTCGAAGAACACCAGCCGCGTCGGCACGGTCGCGAGCGTGCGCTCGATGCCCGCCAGGTCGTCGATCGACAGCAGGGTGTGACGCACGCCGAAACGCGCCAGGAAGCGGCGGATGATCTGCCGCGTCGGCCCGTAGGTCTCGACGAAACACAGCACGTGATCGCCGGCGGAAGTCAGCGCGAACAGGGTCTGCGCGACCGCATTGACGCCGGAGGCGCAGGCGAGCGCGTCGTCGCGCCCCTGCAGATCGGCGAGCAGCAGCTCGAGCTGGCGTACGGTCGGGTTGCCGCTGCGGGAATAGAAGAACCCGGGGCGCTGTCCGGTCAGTGCGCGCAGCGTCTCGTCGATCGATTCGAATTCGTACTTGACGCTCTGGTAAATGGGCGGTGTCAGCGGACGGTTGCCCGGCGGCAGCTCGACCTGGGGCGGATGGTTCACGCGGGTCTCGCGGCGCAGCGGACGCGCGCCCTCGGGCTGCGACTTGCGCGGGCCGCTCATGCGCCGCGCTCCATCGAGAGCAGCTCGAAGCGGTCCGCATCGAGGTGCGCGGGGAAGCGCTCGCGGAACGCAGCCAGCGCCGCCTCGTCGAGCACGACCGTCGTGACGGCGGCATCGTGGCCGAGTGCCGCGAGCGGCGCGCCCAGGAAGTCGTGCAGCGCGCTCTCGCCGTCGTAGTCGATGCCCTTGCCGTCCGCACCGGTGCGGTTCACGCCGGCGACGTAGCTCTGGTTCTCGATGGCGCGCGCGATCAGCAGCTGGCGCCAGGCGAAGGCGCGGCGCGCCGGCCAGTTGGCGACGTACAGCAGCAGGTCATAGTCGTAGTCCGGCCGGCGCCGGCTCCAGACCGGGAAGCGCAGGTCGTAGCAGACCAGCGGTGCGATGCGCCAGCCGCGGAACGACACCACGAGGCCGGCGCTACCGGGCGCGAAGTGCTCGTGCTCGCCGGCCATGCGGAACAGATGCCGCTTGTCGTAGTGCCGCGCGCTGCCGTCGGGAGCGACGAACCAGAGGCGGTTGTAGCGCCGCCCGCCCTCCAGCGTGGCCACGCTGCCCGTGACCGCGGCATCGAGCCGCCCGGCCCAGCCGCGCAGCCACTCGAGCGTCGGACCTGCGGATGGCTCGGCCGGCACGCTGCCATCGATCGCGAAGCCCGTCGTGAACATCTCCGGCAGGACGACGAGGTCGGTCGTGCCCGTGGCGATCGTACCGAGCGTCGCGTCGAACGCCGTGCGGTTGCCGGCAGGATCCTGCCAGCGCAGTGCGGCCTGGACGAGCGTAACTTTGAGCGGCATCGGCGCGTCTCCCTCAGGCCCGTGCGCGGACCGGTGCGCAGCGGCCTGCGAACTCGCGCAGCCGCTGCGCCGCGAGCTCGAGCGTCTCGTCGCGCTTGGCGAAGCAGGCGCGCAGCAGCCGCAGCCGCGGGCGCTCGCGATAGAACGGCGACAGCGGGATCAGCGCCACCCCGGCCTCGCGCAGCAGCCGCTCGGCGAACTCGACGTCGCCCTCGTCGGCGAGCGCCGAGTAGTCGAGCAGCTGGAAGTAGGTGCCCTGCGACGGCGGCACGCGCCAGCCCGAGCCCTCGAGCGCCGTGGCCAGCAGGTCGCGCTTGCGTCCGAAGAACTCGCCGAGCTGCGACCAGGAGGCCGGGCGCTCGCCGAGATAGCGCGCGATGCCGAGCTGCAGCGGCGTCGCGATCGTGAAGGTGTTGAACTGGTGGACCTTGCGGAACTCGGCCATGAGGCGCGGCGCGGCCACGCAGCAGCCGACGCGCCAGCCGGTCACGTGCAGCGTCTTGCCGAAGGAGAACACCGCGAACGCCCGCTCGCGCAGCTGCGGGTGCGCGAGCACCGAGGCGTGCGAGCGGCCGTCGAACAGCACGTGCTCGTAGACCTCGTCGGACAGCACCAGCACGTCGTCGTGCCCGCGCAGCGCCTCGGCGAGCCCGTCGAGCGCGGCGCGATCGTGCACCACGCAGGCCGGATTGTGCGGTGTGTTGAGGATCACCAGCCGCGTACGCGCCGTCAGCGACGCGCGCACGCGGTCGAAGTCGAGCGCGAAGGACGGTGGCTGCAGCGGGATGCGGACGCAGTGCCCGCCGGCCAGCCGCACCGCGGGCTCGTAGGAATCGTAGGCCGGATCGAAGACCAGCACCTCGTCGCCCGGATGGACGACGGCCTGGATCGCCGAGAACAGCGCCTCGGTGCCGCCGCAGGTCACCGTGACGCCATCTTGCGGGTCGGCCGCGATGCCGTGGGCGCGCGCGAGCTTGGTGACGATCGCCTCGCGCAGCTCGGGCATGCCGTCGCCATGGGCGTACTGGTTGCGCCCCTCGGCCATCGCCTCGGCGACGCGCTGCGCGAGCAGCGGGTCGATGGGGAAGTCCGGGAAGCCCTGGCCGAGGTTCACGGCACCGAGCTCCGCGGCACGGCGCGAGATCACCGTGAAGATCGTGGTCCCCACGTCGGGGAGCTTGCTCCGCAAGGGCATCGAATCCTGATCCTGCGCGGCGGATCAGGGATTGTAGCGCTCGTGTGCCGCGAGCGCCGCGCCGATCGCACCGGCGGCCGGCCCGAGCGCCGCCGCGCGGACCTCGACGGGCACGCGCAGCAGCGGACCCCACTCCGAAAAATGTTCGCTGACCGCACCACCGAGGATGAACAGATCCGGCCAGAACAGCCGGTGGATCTCGCCGAGCACCTGATCGAGCCGCGCGGCCCAGGCCGGCCAGTCGAGAGCGAGCTGCGAGCGGGTGCGCGCCGAGGCCCAGGCCTCGGCCTCGACCTCGCCGAGCCCGGCGACGGCCATGTGTCCGAGCTCGGTGTTCGGCATGAGCCGCCCGTCGATGAACGGCGCCGAACCGATGCCCGTGCCGAGCGTCAGCACGAACACGACTCCGCCGGCGCCGCGACCCGCGCCGAAACGCATCTCGGCGAGCCCGGCCGCGTCGGCGTCGTTGAGGAAGGCGCAGGAGCGCCCCCAGCGATCCGCCAGCAGGGCCGCCGCATCGACGCCGAGCCAGGAGTCGTCGACATTGGCGGCCGTGCGCGCGCGGCCCGCCTTGACCACGGCGGGAAATGCCAGACCGAGGGGACCAGCGCATCCGGTCGCGAGCGGATGACTCATCGCGGCCTCGAGCACGCGCTCGGGCGTGGACGGTTCCGGGGTCGGCAGCGAGACGAGCTCGCCGACGAGCTCGCCGCGCGCGATGGCGACGCGCCCGAGCTTGATCGAGGAGCCGCCGACGTCGATGCCGAGCAACTCCGCGCTCATCGCTCGCCGCCGCGCGCCATCTGCACCTCGCGCTCACGCCGCTGCTCCCGGCGGCGCATCCACAGCGTCGAGAGCACGACGCCGGTGGCGACGATCAGGACCATGATCGTCGCCAGGGCATTGATGTCGGGGCTGACTCCGAGGCGGACCTTGGAGAAGACCACCATCGGCAAGGTCGAGGAACCGGGCCCGGCGACGAACTGCGCGATCACGACGTCGTCCCAGGACAGCGTGAAGGCCAGCAGCCAGCCCGAGACGATCGCGGGCAGGATCAGCGGCAGCGTGATCCGCAGGAACACCTTCGCCGGCCGCGCGCCGAGATCGAGCGCGGC
>JADLDF010000368.1 GCA_020846815.1 Gammaproteobacteria bacterium
CGACTACCGGCTGGTCGTGGAGCCGCGCGAGGGCCACGTGTTTCCTTCCGCAGTCCCGGTCGAAACCCTGCAGCAGCTGCCCGATGCGCCCTGGCGCCTCGCCGACGGCTCCTTCGGGCGCACGTTCGGCGTCGTCGCGCCGGTCGTCACCGCGCTCGACGTGCCGCTCGATCCTCAGGGCGGTGCACTGTCGCTGACCAAGACCGCGAACACCGCCGTGGCCGCGGTCGGCGACTTCGTCGCCTACGAGCTCGTGGTGCAGAACGGCGGCGCGCGCGCCGCGATCCGCGACCTGCGCATCGTCGACCGGTTGCCGCGCGGCCTGCACCTGCGCGCCGGCTCGGTGCGCATCGACGGCCGGCCCGCGGCCGACCCGCGTATCGACGCCACCGGCGCGCAGCTCGAGTTCGAGCTGCCGCAGCTCGAGGCCGGACGCTCGCTGCGCATCCGCTACGTCACCGAGCTGACGGTCGCCGTCACCGGCACGGAGCTGGTCAACACGGCGATCGCGCAGGCGAGCGGCGGCGTCAGCTCCAACGAGGCCCGTGCCCGCATCCAGGTCCGCGACGAGCTGTTCACCGACCGCGGTTTCCTCGTCGGCCGGGTCGTCGAGGCGGGCTGCGACGGCGATCCGCGCAGTGCGCCGGGCGTCGAGGGCGTCGCGATCTATCTCGAGGATGGGCGCTATGCTGTGACCGACCGCGACGGCCGCTATCACTTCGAGGACGTCGCGCCCGGCGCGCACGTCGTGCAGGCCGACGTCGCGCGCGCCGGCCAGTCGCTGCAGGTGCTCGACTGCGCCCGCGACGCGCGGCACGCGGGCCGCGGCCATTCGCAGTTCGTAGACCTGCGGCCGGGGGCGCTGTGGCGCGTCGATTTCCGCACCGCTCCGGGTGGTGCGCCGCAGCGGCAGGTCGACCCGCCGGCCGCGGCCCGCACGTCGAGCGGTACCGCGGTGGGCACGCCGATCAATGGCGCGGCCGACGCCGCGCAGATGCTGCCGGATCTCGAGACGCTGCCCCCCGGCGCGCGTTTCCTGGCGCCGGCCGAGGATGCGACGCCGGCGATCGCGAGCCTGCGGGTCGCGATCGCGCACGCGCCCGGTCAGAGCGTCGCGTTGACGATCAACGGCGCGCCGGTCGGTCCGTTGAACTTCGATGGCAGCGAGACCAACCAGGCCCGTACCGCCGCGGTCAGCCGCTGGCGCGGCATCGACCTGCGCGACGGCCCGAACGAACTGCTCGCCGAAGTGCGCAACGCGGCCGGCATCCCCGTCGCGCGTCTGGCGCGCCGCGTGCACTACGGCGGCGGCCCGGTGCGTGCCGAGTTCGATCGCGCCGCCTCGACGCTGCTCGCCGACGGCCGCAGCCGGCCGGTGGTCGTGCTGCGGCTCTTCGATGCCTGGGGCCGGCCGGCGCGTCCCGGCACGATCGGCACGTTCCGCGTCGGCGCACCCTACCGTTCCTGGTGGGAGGTGCAGGCGCTCGACGACAATCCGCTGCTCGCGACCGGCGAGCGCGAGCCGACGTTCGAGGTCGGCCAGCACGGCATCGCGCGTCTCGAGCTCGAGCCGACGACCCAGGCCGGCACCGTGACGCTGCAACTGCGCTTCAATGAGCGCCAGTCGCAGGAGCTGCGTGCCTGGCTCGAGCCGGCGGCGCGCGACTGGATCATGGTGGGGCTCGCCTCGGGCACGGCCGCCTGGCACCGGCTCTCCGGCAGCACCCTGCCGCTCGACGCGTCGGGCGCGCCGGTCGAGGAGGGCTTCGACGGCACGGGCCGCGTCGCCTTCTTCGCCAAGGGGCGCGTGCGCGGCGATGCGCTGCTGACGCTCGCCTACGACTCGGCGCGCGACACGCGCGTGGCGCGCCGGCGTCTCGCGGACGTCATCGATCCGGACCAGTACTACCTGCTGTACGGCGACGGCACGGAGTCGCGAGCCGAGGCCGCCTCGGCGGAGAAGCTGTTCCTGAAAATCGAACGGCGGCAGTTCGTCGCGCTGTTCGGCGACTTCGAGACGGGTTTCACCGTGACCGAGCTCGCGCGCCATTCGCGCAGCTTGACCGGCCTCAAGGCGGACTACGTCGGCGAGCGCTTCGGCGCCAGCGGCTTCGCCGCGCGCACCGACCTCGGCGCGGCGCGCGACGAGCTGCGCGGCGACGGCACCTCGGGTCTCTATCGCCTGACGCGCACGCCCATCGTGATCGGCAGCGACAAGCTGCGCATCGAGGTGCGCGATCGCTTCCGCAGCGAGCTCGTGGTCGAGCGCCGCGAGCTCGCGCGCTTCCTCGACTACCGCCTCGACTACCTCACGGGCGAGCTGTTCTTCAAGGATCCGGTGCCGAACCGCGACGACGAGTTCAACCCCGTCTACATCGTCGCCGAATACGAGACGCTCGGCACCGGCGAGGAGGTCACGACGGCAGGCGCTCGTGCGACGCTGCGCGATGCCGACGGGCGCGTGGAAGCGGGCCTGAGCCTCGTCAACGACGGCGCCGTGGCCGGCGACACCCGGCTCGCGGGCGCCGACCTGCGTTGGTATCCCGCGCCGGCGACCGAGTTCCGGGCCGAGCTCGCGCGCAGCCGCTCCGACGATCCGCTGCGGGCCGACTCGGCGACCGCCTGGCTCGCCGAGCTCAAGCACGTGACCGAGCGCCTGGAGGCGCTGGTCTATCTGCGCGAGCAGCAGACGGGCTTCGGCGTCGGCCAGCAGCTCTCGACCGAGGAGGGCACGCGCAAGTCGGGCCTGGACCTGCGCTGGAAGATCGATGCGCGCTGGGCACTCGAGACCGAGCTGCTCGCGCAGCGCAGCCTCGCGACCGGCGCCGACCGCCGGCTCGCCGCGGCCGAGCTGCGCCACGAGCGCGAGGTCGCCGGCGTCGGCGTCGGTCTGCGCCACGTTGCCGACGAGCTGCCGGGGCAGGGTACGCGCCGATCGGAGCAGGCCTTCGTGACGGGCAACCTCGATCTCTTCGACCGGCGCATCACGCTGCGCGGCAGCGCCGATGCGACCCTAGGGAGCCGCGACGACAGCAGCGACTATCCGGCGCGGACGCTGCTCGGCCTCGATTGGCACCTGCGCGAGGACGTCGACCTGTTCACGGAGTGGGAGCAGGCGGCGGGCGGGGCGCTGCGCTCCGACATGAGCCGCGTCGGCGTGCGTGCCAGGCCCTGGGAACGCACCCAGCTGCAGTCTTCGGTGAACCAGCAGCAGACCGAATACGGTCCGCGCAGCTTCGCGAACTTCGGGTTGACCCAGGGCTTCCGTCTCGACGAGCACTGGACCTTCGACCTCGGCCTCGACCAGAGCAACACCCTCCGTGGGCCCGAGACCACGCCGCTGCTGAACCCGCAGTCGCCGCTCGCCTCCGGTTCGACGGGCCTCGGCACCGGCGCGACGGGCGCGGCGGCCACCGAGGACTTCCTCGCGACCTTCGTCGGCACGCAGTACCACGACGCGGCCTGGACGCTGACGGGGCGCGCGGAGCGACGCACTGCGGACAGTGGCGAGCGCTGGACCTTCACCGGCGGCTGGTACCGCGAGCAGTCGGCGGGCCACTCGCTGTCGCTGGCGCTGCAGCACCTGCAGAGCGAGTCGCGGCTCGAGGCGCCCGACGAGACCGGCACCGAGC
>JADLDF010000369.1 GCA_020846815.1 Gammaproteobacteria bacterium
TGCCGACCAGCAGCGCGACCCGGAGCTGCGCGCCGTGGTGCAGCGGGCGATCGCCGAGGCCGAGTGCTTCCCCGACGAGTTCGAGGCCGAGGTCTGGTACAAGATGATGGAGCCGCGGCTGCGGCGCGCCGTCCAGGACCGCGACGAGCGGCTGCTGATCCTCAAGCACGTGTTCTGCGAGGCGCATCGCGCGGGCGAGCCGAGGCTGCCGCCGGGCCTGGTCATGGCCATCATCGACGTCGAGAGCCGCTTCAACCGCTGGGCCGTGTCGTCCGCGGGCGCAGTCGGCCTGATGCAGGTCATGCCGTTCTGGCCCGAGGAGCTCGGCATGCGCCGCTATCAGCTGGTGCGCGTGCCCGAGAACATCCGCATGGGCGCGGCGATCTTCCGTCACTATCTCAAGCGCGAGCGCAACGACGTGGCGAAAGCGCTGGCGCGCTACAACGGCAGCGTCGGCCGGCGCTGGTACTCCGACATGGTGATCCAGCGCTGGACGCGCTGGAACGGCGCCGACGATCTCGGCCTCGCGCCGGGTCAGGCGGTGCTGAAACCCACCGGCGGCTGAAGCGCCGCCAGATCGAGCGCACTAAAACGGCGCCGGCGATCCCGGCCTCGCGCGGTCAGCCGGTGCTGAAGCCGTCCGGTGGCCGAAGCGCTGCCGCGTCGAGCACTTCGACCTCGACGCCGGTGACGCGCGAGGCCGACGAGCCTTCCCAGAGCCAGGCACAGAACGCCTCGACCGCCGCGGCCTCGCCCAGCGCCAGCACCTCGACGCGGCCATCGGCGAGGTTGCGCGCATGGCCGCACACGCCGAGCTCGCGCGCGCGAGCCTGCGCGCTCTTGCGATAGAACACGCCCTGGACCCGGCCGGAGACGACGCAGCGCCGCGCGATCATCCGCGTAGAATTCCCGATCGAGACGGAGGCTGCAATGTCGAATGCCGAGATCCTGGTGCTCTACTACTCCCGCCACGGTGCCACGGCCGAGCTCGCCCGCCAGGCCTGCCGCGGCGTCGAATCCGTGGAGGGCGCGCGCGCGCGGCTGCGCACGGTGCCGCCGGTCTCCGCGGAAAGCGAGCGCCCGGTGAAGCCGGTGCCGGACCAGGGCGCGCCCTATGCCACGCTCGAAGACCTGCGCGCCTGCGACGGCCTGCTGCTCGGCAGCCCCACGCGCTTCGGCAACATGGCCGCGCCGCTGAAGTACTTTCTCGACGGCACGGCCGGACCCTGGGCCGAGGGCGCGCTCGCGGGCAAGCCCGCTGCGGTGTTCACCTCCACGAGCACGCTGCACGGCGGCCAGGAATCGACGCTGCTGACCATGATGCTGCCGCTGCTGCACCACGGCATGCTGCTGGCCGGCCTGCCGTTCACCGAGCGCGCACTGACCGAGACGCGCAGCGGCGGCTCGCCCTATGGCGCGACCCACCACGCCCCGCCCGGCGAGCCGGCCGTGCGCCTCAGCGAGCACGAGGCGCAGCTCGCGCGGCGCCTCGGCGAGCGCGTGGCCGGCATCGCGCTCGCGCTCAAGGCTCGCCCAGCACTTCGCGGATGAAGGGCACGGTGATGCGCCGCTGCGCCGCCATCGAAGCGGTGTCGAGCGCATCGAGCACGCCACAGAGGCTCGCCATGTCGCGCGGCATGCGTCGCTGCAGATAGCGCGCCGTCTCCTCGGGCAGCTCGAGGCCGCGAGCCGCGGCGCGCGTGCGCAGCGCCGCCACCTGGTCTTCGTCGTCGAGCGGCCGCAGCTGGAACACGGCGCTGCCGCCGAAGCGCGAGCCGAGGTCGGCCAGCGACCAGCGCAGCGCCGCCGGCGCGCCCGATGCGGCCACGACCAGGGCCGCACCGCGTTCCTGCGTATCGAGGAAGATCGAGAACAACGCGCGCTCGAAAGCCGCATCGGCGACCAGTGCGTCGAGGTCGTCCAGCGCGAGCAGGCCGAAGCCCTGCCAGCCGAGCAGCGCCGCGGCGCCGCCGCTGCGCAGCTCCGGACAGGAGAGACAGGCGCTGCGCGCGCGCGCGGCCGCGCGCGCGCAGGCGGCCTGCAGCAGGTGCGTGCGCCCGCTGCCATGCGGTCCCCAGATCCAGGCGATGCCCGGCCGGCCGTCGGCAAGCTCTTCGAGATGGTGCAGCACCTCGAGGTTCGCGCCTGGCTGGAAGGTCTCGAAGCTGGCCCGGTCGCGCAGCCGGACACCGAGAGGCAGTTGTTCCACGACCGCGCCGCCCCGCCCGTCGCTCAGGCGCCCCGCGGCGGCAACGACCAGGCACGGCGCGTGAAGCGCGCGACGTAATCGGCGCCGGAGGCGACGGTGCTGAACAGCGTCGCGAGCGCCAGCGCCGCGACGACCTCGCGCGGCGGCAGGCCGTGCGCGGCGTGCAGGAGCACCGCGACCAGGAACAGGATCTGCAATGCCGTATTGACCTTCGAGAGCAGGGTCGGGCGCCCCTGCAGCGGCCCGAACCAGAGCCTGAAGATCAGCGCGCCACCGCCGATGACCAGGTCGCGGGCGATCGCGGCCGCGGCCAGCCACCAGGGCGCGAGGCCCGACCAGGCGGCGCTGAGGAACACCGCGACCAGCAGCAGCTTGTCGGCCAGCGGGTCGAGGAACTTGCCGAGCTCGGACTGCCAGTTGAAGCGTTTGGCGAGAAAGCCGTCGACGCCGTCCGACACCGCCGCGACCGTGAACAGCGCCAGTGCGAAGTCGTACCGGCCTTCGTGCAGCGCCGCGACGATCGGCCACACCAGCGCGATGCGGGCGACGCAGATCAGGTTCGGCAGATGGCGCAGCATGACGCGGCCTCAGGGCGCGTACTGGTAGGCGAGCCGCCCCGTGGCCTCCGTCGCCGGACGCAGCCGTGAATTCGACGCGAGCGCTGCTGCGAGGCCATCGCCGCCGCCGCGCGCCAGCACGCGGAACAACGCATGGCCGTTGCCCGCCTCGAGCAGCGAGACGCTGCGCACGCCGGCGCTGGTGGCGAGCAGCCGCTGCACCTGTGCGTAGTCGCGCAGACTGGCGACTCCCTGGATCTGCACCAGGGCCTCGGACTCCGGCTGCTGCATGACGGCCTCGGTGGCCGCTGCGAGGCGATCGACGGCTCCGTGGATGCCGGCGCCGACGCTGCCGGTGAAGGTCTCGCTGCCGCCGCCGCCGTAGTAGGTCCAGCGCCATTGCGAAGCATCGCTGCCTTCGCCCTGCCCGATCAGCGCCACGTCGGCGCCCAGACGCCGCGCCGCGGCGAGCGCGCTCGCGGCATCGACCGCTCCGGCGGCGAGGCCGGCGGACTGCGCCGAGGAGAGCACGACCGGCAGACCGCGCAGCGCAGCGCTGTCCTCGAGCGTGCGGCGCACGGCCGCAGGGTCGGCACCCGGCGGCGGCTGCGTCACCACGACCAGCGCGACCGGCCGCTCGCGCGGCCAGGCGGCACGACCCGCCGCGACCACGGCACGCTCCAGCGCCGCAGCGTCGAGCGTGACCTGGGTGCCACCGCCGGGCAGCGGCCGGAAGATCTGCACATAGCGACGTGCATCGACGATCAGCGCGGCGAACGCCGGATCCTGATCGGCATCGCGGCGACCGGTGATGCGCACCAGCGCGATGCGCATCGCTTCCTGGAAGGCCGCGTTCTGCTCGGTCAGCGGCACGCTGACCTCGCCCGTACGCACGAGCTGCGCCGCCTCGACGCCACCGCCGGCCAGCGCCGCGGCGAGGCACAGCAGCAGCACGGCCTGCCAGGACCGGCGTCCGCGATGCGCCGCAGACGCGCGCCGCAGCGCGCGCGCGCATGCCGCAGGATGCCGGGGCGTGTGGACGGAGATCTGCATGGCGGATGAGGTTTCGGGGCGGCGCAGGACATTTCCGCATCGGAAGCCGCGTGCCGCCGCCATTTCGTACAATACCACAGTGCGGCCCCCGACCCGGCGGCCCTCCACCCTTGCGGAAAACCTCATGACTTCGACCCAGGGCCCCGGCCTCACCTATCGCGATGCAGGCGTCGACATCGATGCCGGCGAGGATCTAGTCACGCGCATCAAGCCGCTGGTGCGGCGCGCCAGCCGCCCGGAGGTGCTGGCCGGCATCGGTGGCTTCGGCGCGCTGGTCGAGCTGCCCGAAGGCCGCTGGAAAAAGCCGGTGCTGGTCTCCGGCACCGACGGCGTCGGCACCAAGCTGCGCCTCGCGATCGACA
>JADLDF010000370.1 GCA_020846815.1 Gammaproteobacteria bacterium
TCTGCCTCGGCAAGTCGACCTATGCGCGCTGCGGCATCATCGTCAACGTCACGCCGCTCGAGCCGGAGTGGGAAGGGCACGTGACGCTGGAGTTCTCGAACACGACGCCGCTGCCGGCGAAGATCTACGCGCACGAAGGCGTCGCGCAGATGCTGTTCTTCGAGAGCGACGAGGTCTGCGGAACCTCCTATCGCGACCGCGGCGGCAAGTACCAGGGTCAGAAGGGCGTCACGCTGCCGAAGACCTGAGGCCGGTACGCCGCAGCCGGCGGCGCGAAGCTGCAAGCCGCGCGCTTCGCTTCGACGCGACAGTCCGCCTCGACGTGACGGCCTGTCTCAGCGGGACAATGATACGAGGCGCATCGACCACTCCACCCGTCCGCCCCGGCGCCTTTCGGCCCGGACCGGCACGTGGCCGAGCGAAGGTGCGTACCAGACGCGGGTCACGCGATCGGAATCCGGCCGGTGACTGGCCCAGATCACCGTGTCGAGCGGCCCGAGCACGGTCTGGAGTCGCGCGCTGCCTTCGCTTTCGTAGACGTAGTCCTTGATGCGATCCTTGTCGACCAGCGTGTAGCCGCTCGGCCTGCGACCCTGCTGCAGCTCGGCGATGAGCGCGACCTGCACCGACATGATGTCCTGCAGGCCGGGCTGCAGCTCGAGATCCACGGGGCGCCGCTCCGCGGTGCCCGTGACGCGGCGCCGCTCCCAGTCGAAGTCGAGAGAGACGTCGCGGCGCGTATCCCGCGAACCATCGTCGCCGCGATAGCTCAGCGGGCGCACGCGTCCGCCTTCGAGCTGCAGGCGGCTGATCTGGGCCAGTTCGTCGGGGAACACGGCGCGGAACATGCCGCGGGCGTTGTTGCGCGAGACATAGGTGTAGCGACCGGGGGACTCGCGGCTCAGCTCGAGCGAGGCACTCGCGGCGTTGATGCCCTTCCACTCGAGCACGAATTCGGCGCGGAACGGCTGCAGCACGCCGTTCGTGGCGGCGCCGTCGACCGCGACCGCGGCTGGCACAGACGCCGGCGCAGGCGTGGACGCCGTGCCCGGCTGCTGTGCGGCGCTGCCGACGGGTGCACCGGTTGCGAACGCCAGTGTCGCGGCCAGCGCAAGCGCAATGGCAGGCAGGCGGTCACGGGATGTGGGCATCGGCGAAATCCTCCACGAGCGGCGCCGCGAGCGGCCGGCCGTCGAGCTCGACGCCCGTGGTGCCACAATGCAGCCGGCCGGCCGCGAACCACTGCACCACCCGCGGGTAGATGATGTGTTCGCAGCGCTGAACGCGGGCTGAAAGCCGCGCCGCGTCGTCGCCCGGCAGCACCGGCACCCGCGCCTGCAGCACGACCGGGCCGCCATCGAGTTCGGCGGTCACGAAATGGACACTCGCGCCGTGCTCGCGTTCGGCGGCATCGAGCACCTTCTGATGGGTACCGAGGCCCTTGTGGCGGGGCAGCAGCGAAGGGTGGATGTTCAGCAGCCGGCCTGCATAGGCCTCGACGAAGGCGCGGCTCAGCACGCGCATGAAGCCCGCGAGCACGATCAGGCCGGGAGCACAGGCGTCGATCTGGCGGCGCAGCTCGGCCTCGAACGCGTCGCGGTCCGCGAACGCCTCACGAGGCACGGCGACGGCGTCGATGCCGCAGCGGCGCGCGAGCTCGAGGCCTGCGGCGTCGGCGCGGTCGGCGACGACCCGCAAGACGCGGGCCGCGATGCGGCCCGCGGTGCAGGCTTCGACGATCGCGGCCATGTTGCTGCCGCGGCCGGAGATCAGGACGACGAGCCGCAGCGCTGTGGGGGTCGTCACCGGATGGTCACACCGGCCGAGCCCTCGCGCACGGTGCCGATCCGTGTCGCGACCTCGCCCTGGGCCCCGAGCAGCGCGAGGGCCTGCCGCTCGCTTTCCGGCGGCACGACGGCGACCATGCCGATGCCGCAGTTGAAGGTGCGGTGCATCTCGTCGTCGGCGATGCGGCCGGCCTGCTGCAGCCAGTCGAAGACGGGGTCGCGCGCCCAGGCGGCGCGCTGCAGCTCGACCTCGAGGCCATCGGGGAGCACGCGCGGGATGTTGTCGGTGAGCCCGCCGCCGGTGATGTGGGCGAAGCCGCGGACCGGCACGGCGCGCGCCAGCGCGAGCATGGACTTCACGTAGATGCGCGTCGGAGCCATCAGCCGCTCGAGCAACGTGCGCCCGGCCACCTGGACGTCGGCACCGGAGCCGACGCCGGCATCGCGCAGCAGGCGGCGGATCAGCGAGTAGCCGTTGGAGTGCGGGCCGGAGGAGGCGAGGCCGAGCACGGCGTCGCCCGCCCGGGTGCCGCGGCCGTCGATGATCGCGTCCTTCTCGACGACGCCGACGCAGAAGCCGGCGAGGTCGTAGTCGCCGCCGTGGTACATGCCGGGCATCTCGGCGGTCTCGCCGCCGACCAGCGCGCAGCCGGCGCGCACGCAGCCCTCGACGATGCCCTTGATGACGCTCTCGGCGACGTCGACAGAGAGCTTGCCGGTGGCGTAGTAGTCGAGGAAGAACAGCGGCTCCGCGCCCTGCACGGCGACGTCGTTGACGCACATCGCGACGAGGTCGATGCCGATGCTGTCGTGGCGGCCGGTGTCGATCGCAAGGCGCAGCTTGGTGCCGACGCCGTCGGTGCCGGAGACCAGCACCGGCTTCTTCCAGCGGCCCTCGGGCAGCTCGACGAGCGCGCCGAAACCGCCGATGCCGGCGAGCACCTCCGGGCGGCTGGCGCGCCGCACGAGCGGCTTGATGCGCGCGACGAGGTCCTCGCCGGCGTCGATGTCGACGCCTGCATCGCGATAGGTGAGGCCGGGGCCCTGGGTCGAAGTCATGTGGTGTTCCGCAAGGGTGGAGGGCCGCCGGGGTCGGGAGCCGCACTGTGGTATTGTACGAAATGGCGGCGGCACGCGGCTTCCGATGCGGAAATGTCCATGCGTCGCCCCGAAACCTCATCCGCCATGCAGATCCTCGTCCACACGCCCCGGCATCCTGCGGCATGCGCGCGCGCGCTGCGGCGCGCGTCTGCGGCGCATCGTGGGCGCCGGTCCTGGCAGGTCGTGCTGCTGTGCCTCGCGGCGGTGCTGGCCGGCGGCGGCGTCGAGGCGGCGCAGCTCGTGCGCACGGGCGAGGTCAGCGTGCCGCTGACCGAGCAGAACGCCGCCTTCCAGGAGGCGATGCGCATCGCGCTGGTGCGTATCACCGGCCGCCGCGATGCCGATCAGGATCCGGCGTTCGCCGCGCTGATCGCCGATGCGCGCCGTTACGTACAGATCTTTCGGCCGCTGTCCGGCGGTGGCACTCAGGTCACGCTCGATGCCGCGGCACTGGAGCGCGCCGTGGTCGCGGCGGGCCGCGCCGCCTGGCCGCGCGAGCGGCCGGTCGCGCTGGTCGTGGTGACGCAGCCACCGCCGGGTGCCGACCCTGCGGCAGTGCGCCGCACGCTCGAAGACAGCGCGGCGCTGCGCGGCCTGCCGGTCGTGCTCTCCTCGGCGCAGTCCGCCGGCCTCGCCGCCGGCGCGATCGATGCCGCGAGCGCGCTCGCCGCGGCGCGGCGTCTGGGTGCCGACGTGGCCCTGATCGGGCAGGGCGAAGGCAGCGATGCTTCGCAATGGCGCTGGACCTACTACGGTGGTGGCGGCAGCGAGACCTTCACCGGCAGCGTCGGCGCCGGCATCCACGGAGCCGTCGATCGCCTCGCAGCGGCCACCGAGGCCGTCATGCAGCAGCCCGAGGCCGAGGCCCTGGTGCAGATCCAGGGGGTTGCCAGTTTGCGCGACTACGCGCAGGTGCAGCGGCTGCTCGCCACCAGCGCCGGCGTGCGCAGCGTGTCGCTGCTCGAAGCCGGCAACGGCCATGCGCTGTTCCGCGTGCTGGCGCGCGGCGGCGGCGACGGCCTTGCGGCGGCGCTCGCATCGAATTCGCGGCTGCGTCCGGCGACGGAGGCCACGGGGCGGCTCGCCTACCAGTACGCGCCCTGACGCCGCGCCATGCTGCGCCATCTGCCGAACCTGATCTGCGTCGTCCGCATGGCGCTGGTGTGG
Organism: Gammaproteobacteria bacterium; assembly: GCA_020846815.1. Next base: position 4,056 of record JADLDF010000370.1, read on the forward strand.
CCGATCGTCGCGGCGCTGCATGCCGGGCGGTACGAGCTCGCGCTGGTGCTGTTCACGGTCGCGGCGGTGTCGGACGGCGTCGACGGCTTCCTCGCCAAACGCTTCAACTGGCAGTCCGAGCTCGGCAAGTTCCTCGATCCGCTGGCCGACAAGCTGCTGCTGGTCGCGGTGTTCCTCAGCGCCGCCTGGTCGGGCCTCGCGCCCTGGTGGCTGGCCGCGGCCGCGATCGCCCGCGACTTGGTCATCGGCGGTGGTGCGTTGATCTTCCGGCTCTGGTTCGGACCGTTGCAGGGGCGTCCGACCCTGCTCTCGAAGGTCAACACCGCACTGCAGATCCTGTTCCTGGTCGCGGCGATCCTGCACGCCGCGCACGGCCTGCCGCCGCGCGAGGTCGTCGCGGCGCTGGCGCTCGCGACGCTGTTCAGCACCATCGCCTCCGGCGCCGACTACGTCGCGCGTTTCACGCGCCGTGCCTGGTCGCTGCCGCCGCGGGGCGCCTGAACGGCGGCGCGGTCGTGGAACAATTGCCCCTCGGCGTCCGGCTGCGAGATCGGGCCACCTTCGAGACCTTCCAGCCCGGTGCGAACCTCGAGGCGCTGCGGTATCTCGAAGAGCTCGCCGACGGTCGGCCGGGCGTCGCCTGGACCTGGGGTCCGCACGGCAGCGGGCGTACGCACTTGCTGCAGGCCGCCTGCGCGCGCGCGGCCGGGCGGGCGCGCAGCGCCTGTCTCTCCTGCCCGGAGCTGCGAGGCGGCGGCGCTGCGGCGCTGCTCGGCTGGCAGGGCTTCGGCCTGCTCGCGCTCGACGAGCTCGACGCGCTGATCGGGGATGCGGCTTTCGAGCGCGCGCTGTTCTCCATCTTCCTCGATACACAGGAGCGCGGCGCGGCCTTGGTGGTGGCCGCGTCGAGCGCACCGGCTGCGCTGCGCTGGTCGCTGGCCGACCTCGGCTCGCGTTTCGGTGGCAGTGCCGTGTTCCAGCTGCGGCCGCTCGACGACGAAGACCAGGTGGCGGCGCTGCGCGCGCGGGCGGCGGCCCGCGGTCTCGAGCTGCCGGAGGAGACGGCGCGCTACCTGCAGCGCCGCATGCCGCGCGACATGGCGAGCCTCTGTGGCGTGCTCGATGCGCTCGACACCGCGTCGATGGCGGCGCAGCGGCGCATCACGGTGCCGTTCATCCGCGAAGTGCTGGGCGAGCCTTGAGTGCGAGGGCGATGCCGGCGACGCGCTCGCCGAGTCGCCGCGCGAGCTGCGCCTCGTGCTCGCTCAGGCGCACCATCGGTTCTCCGGGCGGGGCGTGGTGGGTCGCCCCATAGGGTGAGCCGCCGCTGCGCGTCTCGGTGAGTGCGCGTTCCGTGAACGGCAGGCCGGCCAGCAGCATGCCGTGGTGCAGCAGCGGCAGCATCATGCTCAGCAGCGTCGATTCCTGGCCGCCGTGCAGCGTGCTGGTCGAAGTGAACACCGCAGCGGGCTTGCCCACGAGCGAGCCTTCGGCCCAGGGCCCGGCCGTGCCGTCGAGGAAGTACTTCAGCGGTGCGGCCATGTTGCCGAAGCGCGTGGGGCTGCCGAGCAGCAGGCCGTCGCAGGCGCGCAGGTCTTCGAGCGTCGCGTAAGCTGCGCCCTGGTCCGGCACCGGCTTCACCGGGCGCTCGCTTTCCGCGGAGACCGGCGGCACCGTACGCAGCCGCGCGCGCGCGCCCTCCACGGACTCGATGCCGCGGCAGGCCTGGCGGGCGAGCTCGGCCGTGGCACCGTGGCGGGAGTAGTAGAGCACTAGAATCTCGGCATTCGACATTGCAGCCTCCGTCTCGATCGGGAATTCTACGCGGATGATCGCGCGGCGCTGCATCGTCTCCGGCCGGGTCCAGGGCGTGTTCTATCGCAAGAGCGCGCAGGCTCGCGCGCGTGAGCTGGGTCTCTGCGGCCATGCGCGCAACCTCGCCGATGGCCGCGTCGAAGTGCTGGCGCTGGGAGATGCCGCGGCGGTCGAGGCGTTCTGTGCCTGGCTCTGGGAGGGCTCGTCGGCGTCGCGGGTAACTGGCGTCGAGGTCGAGGTGCTCGATGTGGCGGCGCTTCAGCCGCCGGACAGATTCAGCACCGGCTGACCGGGAACGAGGCCGAGATCGTCGGCACCGTTCCAGCGCGTCCAGCGCTGGATCACCATGTCGGAGTACCAGCGCCGGCCGACGCTGCCGTTGTAGCGCGCGAGGGCCTTCGCCACGTCGTTGCGCTCACGCTTGAGATAGTGGCGGAAGATCGCCGCGCCCATGCGGATGTTCTCGGGCACGCGCACGAGCTGGTAGCGCCGCATGCCGAGCTCCTCGGGCCAGAACGGCATGACCTGCATCAGGCCGACCGCGCCCGCGGGCGACACGGCCCAGCGGTTGAAGCGGCTCTCGACGTCGATGATCGCCATGACCAGGCCCGGCGGCAGCCGCAGCTCGCCGGGGCGGTGTGCCTCGCAGAACACGTGCTTGAGGATCAGCAGCCGCTCGTCGTGGTCCTGCACGGTGCGCCGCAGCCGCGGCTCCATCATCTTGTACCAGACCTCGGCCTCGAACTCGTCGGGGAAGCACTCGGCCTCGGCGATCGCCCGCTGCACCACGGCGCGCAGCTCCGGGTCGCGCTGCTGGTCGGCA
>JADLDF010000371.1 GCA_020846815.1 Gammaproteobacteria bacterium
CAGCAGAGCCTGGAGCTGCCGCCGCAGAGCGTGCTGCGCCAGCAGGTGCTCGAGCGCCTGGTGCTGCAGGAGATCCAGATGCAGCGCGCCCGGCGCGGCGGCATCCGCATCAGCGACGAGCAGCTGAACGCGGCGCTCGCGGACGTCGCCCAGCGCAACGGCATCCCGCTGCAGCAGCTGCCCGAGGCGCTCGCCCAGCAGGGCATCGAGTACGCCGCCTACCGCGAGGGCATCCGCAAGGAGCTCACGCTGCAGGTGCTGCGCCAGCGCGACGTCATCCAGAAGATCAACGTCGCGCCGCGCGAGCTCGAACAGTTCCTCGAAAAGCAGAAGGGCCGGCCGTCGGAGCTGAACGAGTACAACCTGTCCCACATCCTCATCGCCGTGCCGCAGGCAGCGAGCGCCGCGCAGCTCGAGGAGGCCTCGCGCCGCGCCGCCGATGTCTACGAGCGCGCGCAGAAGGGCGAGGATTTCTCGCGCCTCGCGGTCGCCTATTCCAACAGCCAGACCGCGCTCGAGGGCGGCTCGCTCGGCTGGCGCAGGGGTCCGGAGATCCCGACGGTGCTGGCCGACCTGGTCGCGGGCCTCAAGCCCGGCCAGGTCAGCGAGCCGCTGCGCACGCCCTCGGGCTACCACATCGTGCGCCTCAACGAAGTGCGCGGTGCCGACGTGCAGACCGTCGTGCAGCAGGTGAAGGCGCGCCACATCCTGCTGAAGCCGACCGAGATCCAGGACGACGCCACGGTCGAGCAGCGGCTGCGCACGATCCGCGAGCGCATCGTCAAGGGCGAGGACTTCGCCGCGGTTGCCAAGGTCGTCTCCGAGGATCCGGGCTCCGCGTCCGAGGGCGGCGACCTCGGCTGGACCGGCCCGGGCACCTTCGTGCCGGAGTTCGAGCAGGTGCTGGAGAAGCTGCAACCGGAAGAGATCAGCCAGCCGTTCCGCACGCAGTTCGGCTGGCACGTCGTACAGCTGCTCGGCCGGCGCGAGTTCGACAACACCGACGAGCTGCGGCGCCAGCGCGCGTTCGTGCAGCTGCGCGAGAGCAAGGCCGACGAGGAGACCGAGCTCTGGCTGCGCCGGCTGCGCGACGAGGCCTATGTCGAGACCAAGATCTGAAGACGCGGCGCCGCGGCTGCCGCGCCTCGTCCTGACCTCGGGCGAGCCGGCGGGCGTCGGCCCCGAGCTCTGCGCGCAGATCGCCGCGGCGCGCGACTTCGAGGCCGATCTCGTCTGTCTCGGCGATCCGGGGCTGCTCGAGAGCCGCGCGCGCGAAGCCGGCGTCGCGCTCGCCATCGAGCGCTTCGAGCCGGCTGCGGCGCCCCGGCCCCACGTCCGCGGCAGCTTGCGCGTCTGGCCTGTGCCACTGGCCGTGCCGTCGCAGCCGGGGCGGCTCGAGGTCGCGAACGCGCCGAGCGTCGTGACCCAGATCGACACCGCATTCGACCAAGTGCGCGCCGGCCGCTTCGACGCCATGGTCACGGCACCGGTGCAGAAGAGCGTCATCAACGACGCCGGCGTTCCTTTCACCGGCCACACCGAGCATCTCGCCGCGCGCAGCGGCGTGTCGCGCCCGGTGATGCTGCTGGTCGCCGGCCGGATGCGCGTCGCACTGGCCACGACCCATCTCGCGCTGCGCGAGGTCAGTGCCGCGATCACCCCGGCCGTGCTCGACGAGACCCTGCGCATCATCGACCAGGACCTGCGCGGCCTCTGGGGCCTGGCGCGGCCGCGGATCGCGGTCTGCGGCCTGAATCCGCACGCCGGCGAGTCGGGGCATCTCGGCGACGAGGAGCTGCGGGTCATCGGGCCGGCGATCGCCGCCGCGCGCGCCGCGGGCATCGATGCCGCAGGCCCCGTGCCGGCCGACACGGTGTTCGTGCCGCGCGAGCTCGCCCGCTACGACGTCGTGCTGGCGATGTTCCACGACCAGGGGCTGCCGGTGCTGAAAGCCACGGGCTTCGGCCACGCGGTCAACGTCACGCTCGGCCTGCCGGTGCTGCGCACCTCGGTCGACCACGGCACGGCGCTCGACCTCGCCGGCACCGGGCGCGCGGACCCGGGCAGCCTCGAGGCCGCGATCGAGCTCGCGCTCGAGCTCGTGCGGCGGCGGGCGCGCTGAGTGCCCTACGCCCGCAAGCGCTTCGGCCAGCATTTCCTGCACGATGCGGCAACGGTCGCGCGGATCCTCGCGGCCATCGACGCACGGCCCGGCGAGGCGCTGGTCGAGATCGGCCCGGGCCGCGGCGCGCTGACCGCGGGCCTGCTGGCGGCGGCCGGCACACTCGACGCCATCGAGATCGATCGCGACCTCGCCGCCACGCTGCGCGCCGGCTGGGCCGGCCGGCCGGGCCTGGTGCTGCACGAAGCAGACGCACTGCGCTTCGACTTCGCGGCGCTGGCGGCCGATCGCGGCCGGCCGCTGCGCGTGGTCGGCAACCTGCCCTACAACATCTCGACGCCGCTGCTGTTCCACCTGCTGCGTGCGCCGGCCGCGATCCTGGACCTGCACGTCATGCTGCAGAAGGAGGTCGTCGAACGGCTCTGCGCCGCGCCCGGCGGCGGCGACTACGGGCGCCTGACCGTGATGCTCGCGCCCTGGGTCGAGGCCGAGAGCCTGTTCGACGTCGGGCCGGGCGCGTTCCGGCCCCCGCCCCGGATCTGGTCCTCGGTGGCGCGCCTGCGGGTACGGCGGGAGCCGACCTTCCCGGTCGACGCGCGCTACGGGCGGGTCGTCGCCGCGGCCTTCGCTCAGCGCCGCAAGACCCTGCGCAATGCGCTGCGCGGCCTGCTGGACGTCGCGGCGATCGAGTCCTGTGGCATCGATCCCGGGGCGCGGCCGCAGACGCTGGAGCCGACGCAGTTCGGCGCGCTTGCACGGCTGCTGCCCAGCGGCTAGCGTGCAGGCCATGAACGCCTACAAACGACTGCTGCTGGTGGTCGACCTCAGCGACGAGAGCCTGACCATCGGGCGCCGCGCCCAGGCGCTCGCGAAGCTGTTCGGCGCGCGCATCGACCTGCTGCACGTGTTCGAGTTCGTGCCCGTCGAACCGATGGGCGAGACGCTGATGCCGGCGGTCGAAATCGAGGAAGAGCTGCTGGAGCGCGCCAAGCAGCGCCTCGGGCACCTCGCCGAGGAGCTAGGCCTGGACGACGCGGAGCTCTTCGTCGAGGCCGGCAACGTCAAGTCGGAGATCCTGCGCGTCGCGCGCGAGCGCGGCACCGACCTCATCGTCATCGGCAGCCGCGAGCGCCACGGCATGTCGATCCTCGTGAACCTCACCGAGGACACGGTGCTGCACGGCGCGCCCTGCGACGTGCTGGCGGTGCGCGTCGGCGGCACGTCGCGCTGACCTGCCCGGCCGTCGCCGCCGCGCTCCTCATCGTCACGTCAGGCAACGGCAGCAAAGGCCCCGATGGACAGTCCCCGGCGCGTGATCAGGGTCGAGGTGCGGACCACGTTCCTGCCCGAGCAGTCGGCGCCGCAGGACCAGCGCTACGTGTTCTCGTACACGATCACGATCCACAACGAAGGCGAGGTCGCGGCGCGGCTGCTGACGCGCCACTGGATCATCACCGACTCGAACGGCAAGGTGCAGGAAGTGCGCGGCAGCGGCGTCGTCGGCGAGCAGCCGCACCTGAAGCCCGGGCAGGCGTTCCGCTACAGCAGCGGCGCGGTCATCGAGACGCCCGTCGGCGCGATGCACGGCAGCTACCAGATGCTCGGCGACGACGGCGCGAAATTCGACGCGCCGATCCCGCCCTTCCGGCTGGCGATGCCGGGGGTCCTCAACTGAAGCCCCGCGGCC
>JADLDF010000372.1 GCA_020846815.1 Gammaproteobacteria bacterium
TCGGCTGGCGGCACAATCGCCAGGACAAGCTGGTGTCCCGCAAGATCCCGTCGCGAATCGCGAACTGGCTGATCGGCAAGGCCACCGGCGTGCCCATCAAGGACAACGGCTGCTCGCTGAAGGCGTATCGCGCGTCGCTGATCAAGGAAATCCCGCTCTACTCGGAGATGCACCGGTTCATTCCGGCAGTGGCGTCGATCGCGGGGCCGCGCATCGCGGAGATCAAGGTCCGCCACCACGCCCGCCAGTTCGGGCAGTCGAAGTACGGTCTGTCTCGGATCTACAAGGTTCTGCTGGATCTGATGGTGATCAAGACCGTCGCGTCGTTCACGGCCAGACCGCTGCTGTGGTTCACCATGCTTTCGGTACCCTTCGGCATGGTCGGCATCGGCTCGGTCGGCTACGCACTGTGGCACGGGGCCACGAGCGATCAGCCCATTGCCCTGCCGATCGCGGGCAGCGGCGTGATATTCCTGATGTCGTCGCTGATCCTCGTCCTGGGCGGCGTGTTGGGGGAGATGATTTACGCGCTCGGTGACATGCGCGAAGACCAGTTCGCCCGCCTGACGGGCCGGGTCTCGCGCGAGCCGGGTCGGGTGGAGGAGCGTCGATGAGCGAGTTGATGGAACAGGCCGAGATCACCGTGATCGTCCCCGTCGGGGAACGACAGGCGCCGGCACCGGAGATCCACGCGGAGTACGTGCGGAGCCTCGACGCGCTCGGCCGCCGCTACGAGATGATCTACGTGCTCGACGGAATGCACGAGAAGTTCGCGACCGACCTGAACCAGCTGCGCCTCGGCGGCGCCAGCTTCACCGTGATCTCGCTGACGCGGCCCTTCGGCGAGGCCACGGCACTGATGGCCGGCTTTCGCCATGCCCGCGGGCAGATCATCCTCACCCTGCCCGCCTACCACCAGATCCAGCCCGATCAGATCGCCACGCTGCTCGCCGGACTCGACTCCGCCGACCTCGTCATCGGCCGGCGCTGGCCCCGGGCCGGCGGCCCGCTCGAGACACTGCGACGGCGCGCCTTCCATGGCCTGCTGGGGTCGGTCACCGGGCTGAGGTTCAACGACCTCGGCTGCGGCGCGCGCGCGCTGCGTCGCCAGATCCTCGAGGAGATACGCATCTACGGCGACCAGCATCGTTTTCTCGCGCTGCTGGCCGACCGGCAGGGCTTCCGCGTCCGCGAGGTCGACGTCCGCCAGTCCCCGCAGGACCGTTTCACCGGCGTCTACAAGCCTCGCGAGTACGCGCGCGGGCTGCTCGACATCTTCTCGGTGTTCTTCCTGGTGCGGTTTACCAAGAAGCCACTGCGTTTCTTCGGCATGGCCGGCGTTTCGACGTTCGCGATCGGAATCCTCTGGACGGCCATCCTGATCGTGCAGCGCATCGCCTTCGGCCAGGCGCTCGCCGACCGCCCGGCGCTGCTGGTGGCCTCGCTGCTGGTGGTGCTCGGCATGCAGCTGTTCGCGCTCGGACTGCTGGGCGAGCTGATCATCTTCACGCATGCGCGCGACCTCAAGGACTACCAGATCGCCCGGGTGATCTCGAATCCGCGGTCCGAAGCGGGTACGGAGCTCCGGGCCGTCGCCGGCACCCGCATGCCCAAGTAGGCCCGGAACACCATCACTCTCATGCTCGACGCCACCGTGACCACGGCCCAGCCGACGATCGCAGTCCTTATTCCGTGCCTGAACGAGGAAGCAGCCATCGCCCGCGTGATCGCCGGCTTCCGCCAGTCGCTGCCCGACGCGGTGATCTTTGTCTACGACAACGGCTCCACCGACGATACGGTACGCGTGGCACGCGAGTCGGGCGCGGTGGTGCGCAGCGAGCCCCTGCGCGGCAAGGGCAACGCGATGCGCCGCATGTTCGCGGACATCGAGGCCGACGTCTACGTCCTGGTCGACGGGGACGACACCTACGACGCCAGCGCCGCTCCAGCCCTCGTGCAGAAGCTGCTGAGCGAGTCCCTGGACATGGTGAACGCGGCCCGCCAGGAGACGTCGCAGCAGGCCTACCGGATGGGGCATCGCTTCGGCAACGTGATGCTCACCTCGCTGGTAGCGTGGTTCTTCGGTGCGCGATTCAACGACATGCTGTCGGGCTATCGCATCATGTCGCGCCGCTTCGTCAAGTCGTTCCCCGCGCTCGCCTCCGGATTCGAGATCGAGACCGAGCTCACGGTGCACGCCCTGCAGTTGCGTGCCCCCGTCGGCGAGGTCATGACGCCCTACAAGGAGCGTCCGCCCGCGTCCTCGAGCAAGCTGCGCACGATTCCGGACGGCATCCGCATCCTGCGCCTGATCGGGCGACTGATCCGCGAGGAGAAGCCGCTCGAGTTCTTTTCGGTCGCAGCCGGGATACTCGCGCTCGTTGCCGTGGTGCTGGTCGCCCCGGTCATCGCGGAATACCTGCAGACGGGCCTGGTGCGCCGTTTCCCGACGGCGGTCCTGTCGATGGGCCTGATGCTGCTGAGCTCGCTGAGCTTCTTCGCCGGCCTGATCCTCGCGACGGTCACCCGCGGCCGGAACGAGGCCAAGCGCCTGCAGTATCTCAACGTACCCATCCGCTTTCCGCGCTGACGGCCGGCGCAGACCGGCGATGCCGCTGCGCATGCTTCGCGCAGTGACCTTGGGAAACACGGACCGGAACCAGATGGCGACGCCGAAGATCCGGATGCTCTGCTTCGCAGCCGAGACGTTCCCGACCCACCGGGTCGACGTCGACGTGCTGTTCGGCCGGGAGCTGGCCGGACGTGGCCATGCGATCGACTTCGTCATGCAGGCCGCCGGCGAGGCACAGCCTGCAGGCCCCCGCCCCTGGAACGGCCGGACGGTGTTCGTGGGCGCGACGCGGGACGGGGGCGGTGTCCTCGACCGCATCCGGCGGCAGACACTGGAAATCCTGCACGACCTGCGCTGCCTCGGCCGCGCCCGCCGCAGCGACTACGACGCGATCCAGGTACGTGACAAGTTCCTGATCGCTGCGATCGCGGCCCTCGTCGCGCGCTCGCGCGGCCTGAGGTTCTTCTTCTGGATGTCTTTCCCGATGCCGGAGGCCGACGTCCTGAACGCGCGCTCCGGCAACGCGTTCATCCCCGCCGTGACGCTGGCTCGCGGCCTGCTGACCGGCTGGCTGCTGTACCGCTGGATCCTGCCGCGGGCCGACCACGTCTTCGTGCAGAGCGAACGCATGAAGATCCAGGTTGCGCTGCGGGGCATCGAACCTTCGAGTATCACGACGGTTCCCATGGGTGTCGATCTGGAGAGCTTACCCGCTCATTCCGGCCCGCGGCGCGACGCGGGCCTGGCACCGGCGGGCAGCGAGGCCGAGGCGCGGCGAACTCGCTCCGGAAGCGACGTCGTCATCGGCTATCTCGGCACGCTCGACGCCAGTCGGCGCCTGGAGATCCTCGTGGAGATGCTGGCGCTTTTGCGCCGTGACGGGGTGCCGGTGCGGCTGCTGCTGATCGGCGATGCCGTCGCCCGCCGCGACCGCGATGCGCTGTCCCGTCTGGCAGCCGAGCGTGGCGTCGAATCGCAGCTCGAGATCACCGGCATGCTGCCGCGTGCGGAGGCGATGCGCCGCATGAGCGCCGCGGACATCGCGGTGTCGCCGATCCTGCGCTCGCCGATCTTCGACGTCGGCTCGCCGACCAAGCTGGTCGAGTACATGGCTCTCGGGATTCCGGTGGTCGCCAA
>JADLDF010000373.1 GCA_020846815.1 Gammaproteobacteria bacterium
GCGAGCGCCTTGACATCGTCCCAGGTGGCGGGACGGGTGAACTCGCTCAACGCTGGCGTTCGACGATGGCGTCGACGAGCCATCGCAAACGGTCGGCGTCCATCTCCTCGGCGCTGCGATAGCGAAAGACGCCTTTCGGCGCGCGCGTGACGTAGCGCGCGTTGGCGGCCACCGCGGCGCGATCCTCAGGCGTCAGGGGCTGGCCGTCGCGCGAACGGCGGCGCCCCACGGTCCGCTGGATCGGCTGCTGGTCGAAGACGGACGACATGGACCGAGCGTAACCAAGCGCACGATTGTCGGCAACGCCGGCCTGGCCGCGCCGGCCGACTGCCATGCATCACCCGGCGATGACGTCGCCTGCGGCCGCGATTGGCGAGCCGGCCATGACCTCGCCGAGCGTGAACTCCGAGGCGACGGACCGACGGCCTCGGTCCCGGGGTCGGGGCGACGCAAAACTGCGGGCAAATCGGCAGTAATGGCGCTGGGCAGACTGCCGACGATCGCCTAGTCTGCGGTCTTTCAGGCATGCGATTCCGTTGCGGCTGCGGGGTGCCTCATGTTTGCGGTCGGATGCCGCACCTGGGCGACATCATCGATCATCGTCCTGCTGCTCGCCGGTTGTGGCGGCGGGGGCGGGGGAGGTGGCACGACCGTCACGGTTCCGCCAACCGCCACCACCCCGACGCGGCCGGCGGATCCGCCGTGGACCAGCGGTGTTTTCGATGCCCCGTCCGCGTTCGCAGCCCGCTGCGCCGTGCCGCGCACCGGCACCGATCCGACCACCGGCCGGGCCTACCCGGACATGCTGGGCTCGACGATCTGGGAAAATCACTGGCTGCGCGCCTGGTCGAAGGCCTATTACCTCTGGTACCGCGAGCTGCCGGACCTGAACCCGGCGGCCTATGGCTCGACCGAGAGCTATTTCGACCTGCTGAAGACTTCGGCGACGACGGCGAGTGGCGCTGCCAAGGACCGCTTCCATTTCACCTACCTGACCAGCGACTGGGTCGCGCTGTCCCAGTCCGGTATCGCGGTCGGTTACGGTGCCGAGTGGGCTCTGCTGCAGAGCCGGCCGCCGCGCCGGCTGCTGATCGCCTATGTCGAGCCCGGCTCGCCGGCCGCGCTCGCGGGTCTGCGCCGCGGCACCGAGGTGCTGACGGCCGACGGCGTCGACCTCGTCAACGACAACACCCAGGCCGGTGTCGACACGCTGAACGCAGCGCTGTTCCCGTCGACCGCGGGTGCGCATACCTTCGACGTCCGCGACGTTGGCAGCACGCTCACGCGCCGCATCTCCATGACCGCGGCACCAGTCACCTCGACGCCGGTACAGAACGTCCGCACTTACACGAGCGGCACCGGCGTGGTCGGCTATCTGCTGTTCAACGATCACATCGCGACTGCCGAGCGCCAGCTGGTCGAGGCGTTCACCCAGCTGCAGTCGGCGAGCGTCGCCGATCTGGTCATCGACCTGCGCTACAACGGTGGCGGCTATCTCGACATCGCCAGCGAAGTCGCGTTCATGATCGCAGGCCCGGGACACACGACCGGCAAAGCCTTCGAGCGTCTCGCGTTCAACGACAAGTACCCGAGCACCAACCCGATCACCGGCGCGGCGATCACACCGACGCCGTTCCACCCGACGGCGCGCGGCTTTTCGGTGAGCACCGGCAGCGCGCTGCCGACGCTGAATCTCGCCCGCGTGTTCGTGCTGACCGGCCCGGGCACCTGCTCGGCCAGCGAGTCGATCATCAACGGCCTGCGCGGAGCCGGCGTCGAAGTCATCCAGATCGGTTCGGCGACTTGCGGCAAGCCCCATGGCTTCTATCCGCAGGACAACTGCGGCACGACCTATTTCACGATCCAGTTCGCCGGCGTCAACGAGCAGGGCTTCGGCGACTACAGCGACGGCTTCCGCCCGCAGAACACCACCGGTGCCGGCGATGCGCGGCTGCCCGGCTGCTCGGTCGCCGACGACTTCACCCGCGAGCTCGGCGACCCGCTGGAAGCACGGCTCGCCGCGGCACTCGCCTACCGGCAGACCCGCAGCTGCCCGGCGCCGAGCGGCACCGACGAACCGCGCGCTCTCGAAATGACCGGCAGCGACGCCGTCGCGCTGTCGAAGCCCGAGATCCGCATGAACCGGATCCTGGGCAGGATGCCATGAGACGGTGCGTCCGCCGCCTCGCGCTGCTCGCGAGTAGCCTCGCGCTTGCCACGCCCGGCTTGCTGGCCGGCTGCCAGGGGTTTGCAGGGACGCGTTCGGCGGCGGGTGCCGGCGCCGCCGGGCAGGAGGCCCGGGATCCCTGGCAGCCTGCCGTGCTGGTCGCGCCAGCCGACGCCACGGCGAACGCGGCCTTGCAGGCGGCGCTGCAACGGCTGGTTGGGCAACGCCGTCTGACCCTCGCGCCCGGGGCCTTCTTCGACTCGAGCGAGCTGGTGCTCGAGCGCGAGCGTCCGCCCGGCCCTTCCGGCCGGCTCGCGACCGGCCGCGAGCTCGAGCCACCGATCCTGGTGCGCCTGCGCTGGCGGGCCGGGCGCTGCGCGCTGGAACGTGGCGACCACGCCGCACACCGGGTCGAGGTCGAAGGTCTGCGCTGCCGGCCGCTCGCGGTTGACGCCAAGCGGCCAGATCGCTCTTGACGGGTGGTTTGGCCCGCGGGATTCGATGTCGTGGTCAACCTTCGAAGCCGGGCAGCGTTGAGAGGGGGGAGCCGGCTAAGGGGTGAAAGCCATGGTCCAACGGAGGCTGTCGAAACAGCTGCGTTGCGCACTCGTCGCGGTGGCGGCGGGCGCCCTTCTCGCCTGTGGCGGGGGCGGCTCCGGTGGCGATGCGCCGCCGACGTCGACCACGTCCACGCCGGTGCCCCCGGCGCAGTCCATCGATGAATTCCGCCTGGAGCCGGCCGCCGGCACCACCATCGGCGTCGGACAGCAGATCGACCTGTTCGGCGCGTACCGGGCCCGTCGCGCCGACCCCTGGCCCGAATATGTCGACCCGCAGCTGATCGTCTTCAGCTCCTCGCAACCGGGCGTGGCGGTGGTCACCAGCGGCGGCGGCGTGCGCGGCCTGTCCGCCGGCACCACGACCCTCACCGCCACCTATCGATCGATCAGCTCGCAGATCCGGATCGTGGTCGCCGGTTCTTACGAGCAGCGCAGCGTGGACGTACCGGGCCAGGGCCGGCGCAGCTATGCCATCTACGTTCCCGCGGCAACCAGCGGGCCGCGACCCCTGCTGCTGGCGATCCACGGCGGCGGCGGCACGGCGCGCATCCATGCCTCCATGACCCTGCTCGCGCGGCTGGGTGCGGAGCAGGGCATCCTGATCGCCTGGCCGGAAGGCACCGGCGCGATCCAGACGTTCAACGCCGGCTCCTGCTGTGGCGGCGCACAGACGCAGGACGTCGACGACGTGGCCTTCCTGTCCGCGATGATCGACGACATCGAGGCAAACCATGAGGTCGATCCGGCGCGGGTGTATGCGTCGGGCTTCTCGAACGGCGGCATGATGTCCTATCGCCTTGCCTGCCAGATGGCCGATCGCATTTCGGGCATCGCGGCGGTGAGCGGCGCCTCCGGGCAGAACGACCGGAGCGGCAACAGCTACTACGCCTGTACGCCGACCCGGCCCATCCGCATCCTGCACTTCCACGCGACCAATGACCGCAACTACCCGTACGCGGGCGGGTTCGGTGAGGGCCTGTCGAACACGGACTTCTTCCCGGTCGAGGCGACGATTGCCGACTGGCGCGCCCGCAACAACCTGGGCCCGCAGACCCGCATCGAAACGCTGACCGCGACGACGACCTGCATCCACCATGAATCGCCGCTGGATACGGCCCGCACCAGTGCGCCGGTGACGCTCTGCAGGTCCGACCCACCGGACCTGTTCGATCCGGTCAACGACATCGTCTTCGGCGGCGGACATTCCTGGCCGGGCGGCAGCCGTTCGCCTTCGCCGGGCGGTGATGTGCCGCTGCAGGATTTCGACGCCGGTACGTACCTGTGGGGATTGCTGAGCCGTTGAGCGAAGACAGCGGTGCATTCATCGTCGCCGCCCATGGATCCCATTGGAACAACGCATCGCCAGGCGCTCGGAGGCCATGCACGGGTTGGCTCAAATGCGCGGCGTCGCACGCGCGATGATCGCCGCGCAGTCGACGCCGCGCGGCAGCGTGCCGTACTGACGGGGACCCGCGCCTTCGAGGCGCGACGCGCAGTAGGCGTCGGCCACGGCGGGCGGCGCGTGCTGCACTAGCAGCGCGGCCTGGATCGCGAGCGCCATGCGATCGACGATCCGGCGGGCGCGATATTCCAGGTCCGTCCGGTCCGCGAATTCCTGCTGCAGCTCCGCCACCCAGCGATCGAGCCGGGCATCGGCGCCGCGCGAGCGCGCGAGCTCGGCGAAGAACGCATCGACGACGGCCGGCGTCCTGTGCGCTGCGCGCAGCATGTCGAGGCACTGCACGTTGCCGCTGCCTTCCCAGATCGCATTGACGGGCGCTTCGCGATAGAGCCGCGGGAACGGGCCATCCTCCATGACGCCGCTGCCGCCGATGCATTCCATCGCCTCGTAGGCATGCTGCGGCGTGCGCTTGCAGATCCAGTACTTGCCGACCGAGGTGACCAGGCGTACCAGCGCGTCCTCGTGGGGGTCGCTGCGATGATCCATGGCGCGCGCCAGGCGCATGGTCAGTGCGAGCGAGCCCTCGTGCTCGAGCACGAGATCGGCCAGCACGTTCTGCATCAGCGGCTGCTCGATGAGCAGCCGGCCGAAAGCTGCGCGCCGCGAGCAGTGGTGCAGCGCGAGCGCCGTGGCTGCGCGCTGCGCCGCACTCGAGCCGATCATGCAGTCGTAGCGCGTCATCGAGACCATTTCGATGATGGTGCGCACGCCGCGGCCTTCCTCGCCCACCATCCAGGCGAGCGCGCCGCGCAGCTCGGTCTCGCTGCTGGCATTCGAGACATTGCCCATCTTGCGCTTGAGCCGCAGCACATGGAACGCGTTCCTGCTGCCGTCGGGCCGCCAGCGCGGCATCAGGAAGCAGCTCAATCCGCGCGGTGCCTGCGCGAGCACCAGGAAGGCGTCGCACATCGGCGCCGAGACGAAGTACTTGTGGCCCACCAGTCCATAAGGCGCGCCGGGACCGCTTGCGGCGCCGAGCGCATGGGCGCGCGTGGTGTTGGCGCGTACGTCGGAGCCGCCCTGTTTCTCGGTCATCGCCATGCCGATGGTGAGCCCGGCCTTCTGCGCGTCGGGCAGGTTGCGCGGGTCGTAGACGCGCGCCGTGATCTTCGGCAGCCAGGCCGCGGCCAGCGCCGGTGTCGTCTGCAGCGCCGGCACCGATGCGAAGGTCATGGTCACGGGACAGGTGTGGCCGGCTTCGGCCTGGGTTTGCAGATAGAAACGGGCCGCGCGCGCGACGTGCGCGCCACTCCCCGGATGCGTCCAGGGCGAGGAATGCAGGCCGTGCTCGATCGAGGTGCGCATGAGCTCGTGGTAGGCCGGGTGGAATCGCACCAGATCGACGCGATGGCCGAAGCGGTCGTGCGTGTCGAGCTCGGGCGGGTAGCGGTTGGCCTGCACGCCTAGCTCGAGATGGTCGGCCGAGCCGGTCAGGCGGCCGAACTCGCCGAGCGCAGCGTCGGCCCAGCCGGCACCTTCGCGGTGCACGGCCTCCACCAGCGCCGGGTTCTGCCGGTACATGTCGTAACCGGCCAGTTCGCTGCCGACGTTGACGACTTCGTGGGTCTCGGCGAGGTAGCGGTGCCCGGCAGTCCGCGGAGCAACGGGATCGACCGGTGCGTTCATGTCGGTTTGCCTCGGGCGTGAGAACGGGGGGATCGCCGCGCGACCGGTTTGCGGTCCTCGTCGTTCGACAGTGGCCTGTCGACTAAGTTTACGTTCCAGGTCGCCATTGAGACGCCAGGCACGGCCGGCCAGCGCAGGCTCGATGTCCCGCGGGCGCGTATCGTGGCCCTCGATCAGGTTCGAGTAGTAGGTATTCATGATGCGCACCAGGGCGGCCAGATGAGCGGCGGTACGCGGATGGAGTGCGCGTCCCAGCGTGGCCGACTGCGCGCCCAGCTCCGTCAGCAGATCGGCGATGGCAGTCGAGGCCGACTCGAGCAGGGCCGGCTCGATTCGTGCGGTGGACTCTGGCATCTGGCCGGTCTTACAGAAAGCCAAGCCATTGTATGGAAAGATCAATGGCGCGGAGTCGGCGTTTCGATGGCCGATCTTCCGGCCGATCTTCTGATGATCTTGCGCCAAGACGCGTCGGCCGAGCACGGCGGAACGCCGCCACGAGCGCGCTTTCAGACTCCATCCGGCCCGGCGGCCTGGGCGTTCGGCCGACAGCGGGCTATTGCA